>JAGNOY010000022.1 GCA_017989935.1 Chitinophagaceae bacterium | reverse complement strand
AAATTGTTTCGATCAATGTCTCTAAGGGTGGTGTGCCTAAATTGCCGATAGCCATGGCTCAGGTAGGTAAATTAGGCATAGAAGGGGATAAACAAAAAGATAAAAGATATCATGGTGGTCCTGAAAGAGCCATTTGCTTGTTTTGTATCGAAGAAATTATGTTGCTTCAAGAGGCTGGTCATCCGATTTTTGTAGGTTCGACAGGAGAAAATTTGACATTAAGCACAGCTCATTATGCCTTGCTTCAACCAGGGGTTCGACTAAGCATTGGCCTGGAAGTAGAATTAGAAATCACCTCCTTTGCCGCTCCTTGTAAAACCATCAGACATTCATTTTTGAATGATGAGTTTAAGTTGATGTCTGTAAAATTATTTCCAACAAGATCGAGGTTGTACGCAAAAGTTATTCGCGATGGGAGCATTTATGTTGATGATCAGGTGCTCCTTTTAACTTCAGATTGATTTTAGTAAAGGTGTTTATTTAATGCTTATCCGTTAAGCTACCTTACGAAACTAATAAACTCAGATGTCATCTATCTAATACCAATAAATTGCAAAAAATCTCCTTGGAAAAGACGGCCTAAGATTCGAGGCAGCTAAAAATATTGAAATCGAAGCCAAACTTTTATCCACTGTTTGAGCACAAACGAATGTTGCTATAGGGAGAAAATTATTAAGTGCGAGTTTGGATAAAAGTGGCGTAGATGAAATTATTTTTATGCCAAGAATCTTCAGCCTAGACTTTTTGCTCAACTTTTGCGTCATGGCAAAAGTGGAAAAACATTAGGGTATCTTTTCGGATAATCATAGTTTATTTAATTAAATTGATTAAAGATTTCTTGTCGAATAAAAATCTACCTTAATAAATAATAAGTTAGTTTTAACTCATCTTATCTATGCGCAAGTTGTTTTTATTTATTTGTTGTGTTGCCTTCTTGAAAGCCCATGGGCAATTGCTCATCAGAGGCCCTTACTTAACCAAGGCCACGAGTCACTCCATTGTTGTTCAATGGCAAACGGATATAGCAACTACGAGTAAAATTAGGTTTGGGATAAGTCCTGCGAATTTGAATAATACGTTTACAAATATTGCTTATAGCATCGATCATAAAATAGAACTAACTGGTTTGCAACCTGAAACCATGTATTATTATTCAATTGAGACGGCGACATTGTCTTTATTACAAGGTAGTGATTTGTATTTTAAAACGTTGCCTATTGCAGATGCTGCCTATTCGAAGCCAATTCGTTTTTGGGCGGTAGGTGATATGGGCAAGCAAACTCAGCAACAAATTCAAGTTCGAGAATCCTTTAAGCAATATGTTGATACCAATTATGTAGATGGCTGGATAATGCTTGGAGATAATGCCTATGAAACTGGATCACAAACAGATTATCAAGCAGGCTTTTTTAATTATTATCAAAATGACATTACAAGACACATTGTGTTGTGGCCAGCATTAGGAAACCATGATTATGCCAATGATTTGACATTTAGAGAAAATCATCAGATACCTTATTTCGATATATTTGATTTGCCTCAACATGGAGAATGTGGTGGAGTGGCTTCAAATACAGAGCAATATTATTCAGTTGATTATGGCAATGTGCATTTAGTTAATTTAGATTCTTATGGATTAGAGCTAGTAAATGGAAATTATTACGGCTTGGCTGATACGGCTTTTTCTCCGCAAGTACAGTGGCTAAGAAATGATCTATTGCAAAATCAGCTACCCTGGGTGATTGTTAGTTTTCACCACCCGCCTTATACAATGGGAACACATAATTCTGATGCTGAATTAGATTTAGCGGCCATTCGAACTAACCTGATTCCCATTTTAGAGAGATATAATGTGGATTTGGTTTTAAATGGGCATAGTCATACCTATGAAAGATCACGATTGATGAAGGGGCATGTTGGTTTGGAAAGTAGTTTTGATTCAGTACATCATAATCTACAATTTGGCAGTGCATCGTATGATGGGAGTAATAATTCTTGTCCTTATGTAAAGAATGCAACTTCTGCAACAGTGGCAGATTCGGGATCGCTTTATGCAGTTGTTGGATCAGGAAGTGCTATTCCTCAATCACCTCAATTAACATGGCCACATGATGCCATGTATTATTCTAATTTTGTAGATAATGGCTCTTTGGTTTTATTAGTTGAAGGGAATAAGTTGGAAGGTACTTGGATTTCGAATGATATGAACCAGGTGGTAAAGGATAAATTTTATATATTCAAACAAGTAAATCAACTACATGAATTGTACGTGAATTTTCCTGCAACTATCAGTCTTAAGGCAAGTTGGAAGGCAGATAAATATGTATGGAGCCATGGCGATTCTACCCAAACTTGTTCCATCTTATTCTACTCAGATAGCATGGTGATAGTGACGGATATGTATTCTTGTCTTGCTGATACTTTTTTAATCAAGGATTCAAGTGTTTTAACAAGCATTCAATATGTTGAGCAAAAATTTCAATGCAAGGTAATTCCCAATCCTCTTACTTCAACTAGTTGGCTAGAGTTGCCAGGTTCAGGCCAATATCAACTAAATTTGATTAATCCATTAGGGAAATTGGTTTGGCATGAAAAAATTCAAGTAGAGCAACCCAAATATCAACTTCCTCTAAAAGACAAGTTACCCCAAGGAGTATATTATTTGCGTATAGTGAATACTAAATCTCAGGCCTATACGGTAAAAATAGTCCTTTGATTTCGTCACAAAATGCTCTAAATGGTCGATATTTGCGCATTATTTTTATTATGTCAAAAGTTACCTTCACTAACAATCCTCGGCCTTTTAAGACTTTACTTGATGAGCGAATTAAGGCTTATTTTGTTACAAATGCTATTCCTGAACGTGGTAATTGGAAATTGTATTCCAAAACCATTATTCTATTAGTGTCATTGTTTTTGGTTTATGGAATTATACTTTCTATTCAGCCGCCGACATGGATTTCATTGGTTTTGTGCGCTTTGCTTGGTTTTATTGAATCAACCATTGGTTTTAATGTAATGCATGATGCAGCTCATGGAAGTTATAGTTCGAATAAAACTGTAAATAATATTATTGCTTGGTTAGGGGGTGATTTGATGGGAGGAAGTACTTTTCTTTGGAAAATTAAGCATAACATCATTCATCATACTTATACGAATATTGACGGCTTAGATGATGATATAGCAAAATATCCTCTCTTTAGGCTTAGTCCACATCAAGAAAGGAAATGGTTTCATAAGTATCAATATCTTTATTCTGTGCCTCTTTACTTTTTTACAACGTTCAATTGGATATTATTTGATGATTATTTGAAGTTGGTAACCAAAAAAATTCATACTACAGACATTACTGTGATGAAGTTGAATGACCATCTAACTTTTTGGAGCGGAAAGATTGTGAATTTGACTTTATTCTTTTTAATTCCAATTTACATTTTTGGATTTTGGCCTGCCTTGCTTGGTTTTTTTATTATGCACGCAGCCTTAGGATTAAGTTTAGCTTTAGTCTTTCAAATGGCACATGCCGTTGAAGAAGCCTCTTTCCCTTTACCAAATGATCAAAATAAAATAGAAGAAGAGTGGGCTTTGCATCAAGTAAATACCACAGTAAATTTTGCGATGAATAATCGAATGATTTCTTGGTTAGTAGGCGGATTAAATTATCAAGTAGAACACCATTTATATCCAAAAATTTCGCATATACACTATCCCGAAATCAGTAAAATTGTCAAAAAGACTTGTGAAGATTTAAATATCACTTACCATGCTTTCCCTACTTTTTGGAAGGCTTTACGTTCTCATTTTACGTATTTGAAAATCCAAGGACAAGCCTAACTAGCTTCATTCAATTATTTTGCTGTTTTGTAGTTGGTTCTCAAATAAGCTTTGATTTTTACATTTATTTTGAGGCGTTAAAGTAAACTTAATGAATTTGCCATTCTATATTTTTAACTACATTTGTTTGCCTTCTATTTTATGAAAAAATACTACTTCACTTTATTCGTACTCGCAAGTTCTTTATTGGCTTGGGGACAAAAAGATAAAAAAGAAAAAAAAGATCCTTATACTTCTACCGAATTATGGGAGCCTATTCCTATTAATCGCCAATTGTCTCATGATAAAATAGATAAATTGCAAGTTTCTTCTGATTTGCAAGACGGAAAGCAAGATCGAGTAATTACCTTAAAAGGAAATAAGGAAGTAGGAAAGCCACTTACCGAAGCCTTGATAAAAAGAGTAGATCAATTGCAAGTTGTGATTGAGAATTTGCCAATTGATCATTGGAAGAAAGTAAAAAGCCTGATGTATTTGGAGGAAAGTGTAAAGCCATATACCAAAGAATTAGGCAGTGCAAAACAAACCCCACAATATTATGTTGATTTAATTGATGATTTTGAAGTCTTCTTTAAAATGCAACAAGAAGGACAAAGTCCAGCCAGCTATATCAAACAAAATTTTAATAGAGCCATGTATGGGAGCATGCATTTATTTAAGGAAGATAATGCCGCTGTTCAAGAAGTTTACAGAAATATGGTAAGACTGTATCCTGAAGAAATGATGAAGAAATTTAAAGAGTTTGCGACTTACGATGCTGCCCAGGACATGATGGCGTATTTAGCACCTAAGCAACCGAACTTGATTTTAACTTATGCTACAAGTACTTCTGCAGAGCGCAATGCTGTGCGTAAATGCCAAGATCCATTGGTGATGAAAATAGTTGAAATCGCAGATAAGGCAAATACGCCTTTACGTGCTATTACTTTTCTTGACGACTTGCAAAATGGAAGTATGACCATCCCGCAAGTAAATGCCATAACAGATAATAATGCCAACTATTATAAAGCATTGGTGTTGCAAAGAATGAAGCCAAATGTATTATCTAAAAAGGTGGTTGACCGTGAATCTAAATTACAAGCATTAGAATATGTTCGGACAATGAACGAATTACATGATGAATCTGATGCATTAAGATTTAAATGTATAGAGCCTTTAAGTGCAAAAGAAATTTATTTTCTCATGGTATTGTGCAGCGATGAAATTTATACCAGCACTTTTGTAGGCTCTTTTAATCGAATGCTCACTAAAATGGCACCGCAAAAAGGGGATGTATTTTTACAAGAACTCAATATGGATAAGTTTAGAACTTTCATTCGTATGAGTGCAGGCTATAATAAATTAGATGAATTTTTAGCCTCGATCGACGAGCCGAATCGAAATGTACTGATGTCAAGTTTCGTGAATAATATTGATAAAAATATTGATACTGATGTTGAAGATGCAGTTGATGTAGCTGATGCCTTTGGAAGTATTACTGATATTAAATTGCTTGATTATTTGATTGCTGAACTTCAAAAAAACTATGAAAGAAACTATCAAGAAAATAATAAACGCGGTTTGATTGTTTATTTTTTATTACACACCTTATGTAACTCCATCGTATATCCAAATGAATCAAATGATGAATTGCAAAATCAATTGAAAGTGCCACCTATCGCCTTTGTCCCTTATAAGAATCTAGTGAATGATAGTGGAGTAGTTGTGCAACAAGTTTTTTTCTATGGAGATGATGATGGTAAATCTTCCTTCAACAGCTTTTTGGCTAACTTTAAACCAGAAGCTTGGAAAACTGTAAAGAATGATAATTGGGTAACGCTAACTTCAACCACTGGGAAGCCAATTGTGGTATACGCTAATCTTCCTTTAGAAGAACCCCAAGATGAAGAAGCGCAAACTAAACTCACTAAATTTCTTGATGACCAACAAATCAAGCCAAGTATTGTGATACATCGTGGCCATAGCTACCATCTTTCAGGCACGCTTAAATATCTTGGCCCTGGAAATAAAATTATCATTTTGGGTTCTTGTGGAGGGTATCATAATTTATCAACCATCCTTACTTCGTCGGAAGATGCCCATATTATTTCAAGTAAGCAAACCGGCACTATGTTAGTAACAGATCCTATTTTACGCGCTGTAAATCAAAGATTGATAGAAGGCAAAGATATAAACTGGATAGAGATGTGGTCGGAGCTTGGCTTGTTAATGAAAACTCCTGCTTTGCAAGATAAATTTAATGACTATGTGCCTCCGCATAAAAATATGGGGGCTTTGTTTTTGAAAGCATTCAAAATTCAATTGCAAGAAAACGAATTGATGTAATTTTTTTTAGGGTGGCGAACACGCTTTTCGCTACTACTCCTCTTCCGAATCGGCTAGCATGTGCCTGGAAATATGCAATTTAGACAAGCCTCTCGGAATGCGGGGTATTCGCTACAATCGTTGCCACTTTTGTGCCTTGTATCAAAGGATGAGCGTATTTTCGTAAAACATGGCCATGAATTTCTTAAATCAGAAACTAATCGCTTGGGGCTGAATGAGCAGTTGACGAATGAATAAAATCAAAGCATTGTAAGCCTGAGAAATTGAAGGTCTAAAGGGACTAAAAAAAAGGCTGCATCTATAGAAGATACAGCCTCTAAAAGTTGCAAAAATAATTTATACAAATTGACAAATCACACCGCCCATTAAAGCAAGTGTGAGCATCCAATAACCAACATGGACTGCAATATACTTGAAACCTTTTTTCTCAAACAAGGCTCCTGTGCCAATTATTGGCAATGCAAAAAATAGTGCATCTATGGTGCCATGAAAAGCGCCATGTTTGAAAGTTCTGAAATTAGTGCCATAATTGTCGAAAAAGTTTTTGATATATAAACTAATTTCTGAGTTAGGATCTTTAAGCGCCGGATTGCCTTCAAATACAGAAGTGATATGCATTTGATGAATCACCAAAGGCATGATCATGACAGATAAAAGCAATCCAAAAAAATAGGTTAAGGCAAATGTTATGGCCATTTTTTTTCCTGAAGGCGGGGTAGGGTCTACACCTGAGGCATTCATCCATATTGTGCCAAATGTTTTTGGGTTGTACCATATCATGCCTGTAAATAAAGGAATGGCGGCGGTTGCGAAAATTAAGTACCAATGTGATAACATATAAAATTGTTTTGTTGAGTAGACAAGATAAAACAAATCATTTTAATTTTAAAATTATTCGTATTAATTAATAACCTGAAAATAAAAAATCCACCCTGAGGTGGATTTTTAAATAATGTAGGAAGTCAATTATTTATTGACGCCATCTTTTAGTTCAGGATCTTTCGTTAAAATTAAATACTCATCGGCATCTTTAATTCTCAACCATTTTTTATACTGAGCATCATCACAAATTTCGCGAAGACGCTTATCTCTCATCATGTAACATTGCTTCAAATTATAATTCTTTTCAAGGCTACTCATGTTTTTATTTACGATAATTAAATCTACATCTCTACTACATTCTGAACAAATGCCTTTGAATACAGGACGTTGAATTTTAGCTAAATCAAGATCGTCGCAAAGTACATCTAAGTTTGTATATCTTTTTCTTACAACGGTAGTTTGGTATTCTACTTCATTGGAAGTCATTTTTATTTCCTTTTCTTTTCTTGGGGCCTTTTTTGCAGGTCTTGGAGCACGTTTCGGTGCTGGTGCTGGTTGTTCATACACTTCTTCACGCGCAACTGGTGCTGGCGCTACAGAATTTCCACCATAATATTTGTCATAGCCTGCACGATTTTCATTGTAAGTTCTTCTGCCACCATAAGTGGTTGGGTAACTTTTGTCTCTAGTTTCAGCTTGATATTTAGCTCTTTCTTCTCTAGCAGCTTCTCTTTCTGCGGCACGTTCAGCAGCTCTTTTCTCTCTTGCATCGGCGCGTGCTTCCCTTTCTTCATCTCTAATACGTTGTTCGTCTTTATATTTAGAGTCTTTTTCGTTACTAGAAATTTTTACATCATATTCATCTTCTTTTGGCTTTGCATCCACTTCATTTTTTTCATTCTCTCTGTAGAATCCTTTTACATTAAATTCAGGATCAGTGGTGCTATTTTGGTAATAGCGACTTTTCTTGTTTTTATTTGATTGAGCTGAGGCCTTGTGAACCTGGCCAACAAATACTACACATATCACAAGGGCAAAAATTTGTTTCATCATCTTAATTCATGTATTTATATCGCGGAAAAGTATGAAATGTTTTTTGAAATTTATACTTTGCATGGTAAAATTAATATAATGTTGCGAAAAAGTACGTTGAATTTTCTTAGAAATTTGAAAAACAACAATCAAAGAGAGTGGTTAGAGGCAAATAGAAAGGCCTATGAAGAGGCAAAAGCTGATTTTAATGAGTTGGTTGATTTCCTAATCAAAGAATTGTCAAAAGTTGATTCAAGATATGGTGAATTGCAAGCTAAGAATTGTGTTTTCAGAATCAATCGAGATGTTCGATTTTCAGCAGATAAATCTCCCTATAAATCAAACTTTGGCGCGGCTTTTAGTTTAGGTGGCAAGAAAAGTAAGGCAGCTTCTTTTTATCTTCATATTGATCCGAGCCAATCCTTTGCAGGAGGAGGAATTTGGCAACCTGAAAGCATAGATTTAGCTAAAATCCGGCAAGAAATTGATTATAATGCGGCTGAATTTAAAACTATACTTAAAACTAAAAAATTCACAACGTATTTTGATGGATTAAGCACAGAAAATTCCTTGAAAAAGCCACCTAAGGGATATGATGAAAATAATGCGATGATTGAATGGTTGAAGCTAAAGAGTTTTGTGGCAGCAAAGCATATCACTGAAACTGAAATATTGTCGAAAGGTTTTGAGAAAGAAGTCGTTAAAATTTTTCTCGCTATGGCTCCACTGATTGCATTTCTAAACAAGGCTGCGGAGGAATAAATAATTTCATTGCCCTGAAATCAATACTTACCGCAAAAATGAAGTTTGATTTGATATATTTCTAGTCAATTGTATTGTATATATGAAGGGATTGTTTTATACTTGTACTTTCGTTTGCATTCATAGTCCATAATTGCTATATTTGCTATTACTAAAAATGATAATATTATAAAATGAAAAGATTATTGGGATTCAATGGGTTTGTACTACTATCTGTGGTTCTATTTGTTTCATCATGTGGCAGCAAAAAATCAAGTAACTTGGTGTCTTCAAAAACAGGTTGGAATTTTAATGATTCTAAGCTTGGAGGTTTTGATGTGCCATTGTATGAAGGGCAGTATGTAGGTCCAGGTTTGGCATTTGTTGAAGGAGGTCGATTTACCATGGGGCAAACAGATGAGGATTTGACTTACGAGAATAATAATATCCCAAGAACTGTGTCGGTTTCATCTTTTTTTATGGATGAAACTGAGGTTGCAAATATCCACTATCGTGAATACTTACACTGGGTGAACCGTACTTATGGTAATGACTATCCTGATGTTTACCAAAAGGCACTTCCAGATACTCAAGCTTGGAGAAAAGCATTACAATATAATGAGCCTCAAGTTGAGTATTATTTCAGACATGCAGCCTATAATTACTATCCAGTTGTTGGTGTTACTTGGGATCAAGCCAATCAATATTGCAAATGGAGAACTGATCGTGTAAATGAGATGATTTTAATTAGAAAAGGATATTTGAAGAAAAATCCTTTCCAAGTGTCTGAAGATAATTTTTCTTTAAGAACTTATGTATCTGGTCAGTATGAAGGAGCTGCAGGTATTAAAAAGAAAGATATGGATCCTACAGGTGCTGGAAAAAGAAATATTCGTTATGAAGATGGAATCTTGACTGCGGATTATCGCCTACCAACAGAAGCTGAATGGGAGTATGCTGCTTTAGGTTTAGTTGGTCGTAACCCAGAGCCAGATAGTAAACGTAGAAGAGGTGAGGAAGTTGTAACAGATCGCCAAATATATCCATGGGGCGATAATTTATCAACTCGTGAAGGTTATCGTGGTGCCTATCAAGGTATGCAATTAGGTAACTTCAAGAGAGGGAATGGTGATGCGATGGGTGTTGCAGGTGGTTTAAATGATAATGCTGATATTCCTGCTGGGATTTATTCATACAAACCTAATGCCTATGGTTTATATAATATGGCCGGTAACGTAAGTGAGTGGGTTCTAGATGTGTATCGTCCTAACACACCGATGGATGCAGAAGATTTTAGACCATTCCGCGGAAATGTATTTGATACCTATACCACTTTAGATGATTATTCATTAGAAGAAAAAGATTCATTAGGAAAATTAGTGAAGCGTCCAGTTTCTCAGGATGAGTTAGCTGATAAGCAAGTAAATTATCGTGGCGCTAATGTAATTTCATATTTGGATGGTGATTCTACAAGTACTGCTTATTATGATTATGCTAATACTACGTTGATTTCTGATGAAGCTCACGTATACAAAGGCGGTAGTTGGAATGATAGAGCTTATTGGTTAAGTCCTGGTACAAGACGTTTTATGCAAGGGAAACACACAAGCTCAACTGTAGGATTTCGTTGCTGTATGGATCGCTTAGGTAGTCCATCTCTAAAAGGACCTTCAGGAAATTTCTTCTTCGGGTCTAAAAAGAAATCTAGATAATAAAACAAATTTCAACATGAAAGCATCTCGAAAGAGGTGCTTTTTTTTTGCGCATAACTATAGAATCAATTCAATCAGACGGAAATAATACTACAAAGGTGATTTTTAAACTATTTCGATAATTTATTACTCTTACTGTAATAAATGCTCTTGGTTACAAGTGTTTAGAACAATTGATTAAAACGAGATTGGTCTATTACACTTGTTCAATCGGTATAAATTATAGGAATCCATTGATTTTCATTTAGGAGTAGTATTGTTTAAAAAGGGGGTGAAATTTGGTTTATGATATAAAGTACTTTATATTTGAGGCTTATTTATAACATAGAAATGGAAAATCAAGCGATACAAAATTTAGATCTTATTCAGAAAATGATTATGACTGCGCAAAGAAGATTTGCCGACAACAGCAATTTTTACTTGTTGTGGGGCATTTCAGTATCATTGGCATGCATAATTCAATACATACTAATTAATCTGCAAAATCCATACAATAGCATAGTATGGTTAGTTATTATACCTATTGCGTTGGTATTGCAAGTTCTATTTCTAATCAAAAAGAAAAAGACTGAAAAAGTAAGAACCCATATTGAATCGCTCATGGGAAAAATGTGGATTGCTTTTGGAATTTCATTAGGTATTGTATTGTCTTTTGCAAGTCATCTACGAGAAAACACCTTTCCAATAGTTCTTTGTTTATATGCTATTAGTGTATTTATAGCAGGAGGGGCATTGCAATTGAAGTCTTTGTATGTTGGTGCTCTGTGTTGTTGGGCTTTGGCAATCGTGAGTTTCTTTGTGTCTATGGAGACACAATTATTGCTACTTGCAGCTGCCGTTATTGTAGCTTATGTAATTCCAGGAATCATTATCAAATCAGCTTATAGAAATAATTAGGATGTATAAAAACTTAGATCCTTTATTGCATTCTCAGCTTCGATTAGCAGTGATATCGATCTTAGTATCAGTTGAGGAAGCAGAGTTCTCTTTTCTGCAAGAACAAACTGAATCTACTTCAGGTAATTTAAGCGTGCAAGTAGATAAATTGAAAGAGGCTGGATATATAAAAGTAATAAAAACATATAAAGGGAAATACCCCCTAACAAAATGCGCTATTACTCAAAAAGGAATTCAAGCATTCGATGATTATGTGTCAAATATTCAGCAATATTTAAAACCCAAAAAAGAAACAACAAATACTAAAAAATAGTAATCAAAATCTAAAAAAATAACATCATGGAAAAGCAAGAAATTATTCAACAACAAGAAAACATGAACGCTAAAAATGAAGAAAGCTCTAATTTGAGTTGGTATGTATTTACAGGCTGTATGTTTATTGGCATAGGAATCGGCATGGCATTTGGTCAACCTGGAACCGGAGTTCTTGTAGGTATGGGCGTTGGCTTTATAGCTTATGCAATATTGAGGTATAAGAAAATGTAAAGCATTTAGGGTTTGCTGAATAAGGTGAAACAAATTGACATGACTTATTCTCGTCCTGATTCTTGAAATGATAAGTGCAAGGCATGTTTACTTCAAAGTGAATAAACTTGCTTACAAGACTTGCCAATTCGTGTTCTATTTTGCACGTAATTCGGTAAACCTTATCTAGGTTCTGCTGATTCATTTAGAAAATGCGCATGAGATTCATACATTTTATTTTTTACGAAATCCAAAGGCAAGTTTATTTGATCGACCTAACTTGAGTATTTCAAGAATACATCATTGGAAACGAATGCTCTGTGGCAAGGATTGTAGCGGAAAGCCCGGACCCCGAGAGGCTTCACGACATATTATTCTACCTGAATGCTTTTAGCCGATTCGGGGGAGGACTTGCAGCGAAAAGCCTGTCCGCCACCCTAAAAAAAATAATGTCATTAGAATAATAAACCTTGTATGGATGTCCGAGATTTATATCCATTGCAAGTTTCTAAAAATTTGAATGATGGCTAAGATAAATAATATACCACACATGCTATAATCTATCACCTTGCGATTTAAAGATAAATAATCAACAAGTTTTCTGCCTAATATGGCATAAATCCAAAGGATAATTAAGACGCCTAAAGAAGCCCCTACACTAAAAAGAAAGATGGATTGATTGTTCCAAGTGAACCAATCTTTTTCGATAAAATAAGAGCCCCAGATTGCCCAAGCAGAGAGTTGAAATGGATTGAAAATAGCTACAAGCAATAATTTTTTTTCTTTAGTATCAGCGAGCGCTGCATTTGCTTTGTTAGACTTTGGTGGAGAGCCCGCATCGCGCAGGCTTAAAAAGGCAAGAAGCAATAAAGCCAAAACAATCACCCATTGAACGATCAATTGAATGGTATGTTCTGACATGAACCATTTCATGCCTTTCATACAAAAAAAGCAATAAGGGATTTCTATTATTGAAATGATAGAAATGATGCGCCATACCGATCGACTATGATTTCTGGTTGCAAGTTGCAGTACCGCTAAGTTGATATAGCTAGGTAGTAAATAGCCATATATTCCGACCAATACTCCAATCACGAACTGCAGAATAAACTTGAATAGCATTGAGGTAAATATACTTCTTTATACATGAAATTGAATGTAGGAAATTGAATTTTCATGAATGCATTCTTAAAACATGCTACGTAATTTTTAATCCTTCGAAAACCTACACATTTTTAGTCATAAGTTCCTTTACCTTTGCGATCTAAAAATGAAGTATGGCAAGTTCGAGGTCTGAAAGAATAAAGCATAATAATGACATGCAAGATATTCCAAAAGCAAAATTGAATGCTGCGAATTTTAAGCGAAGTACTCGTTTATTTGATTATCTAGGAAAAGAAAAAATGTCATTTGCTTTGGGCATGTTTTTCTTAGTACTTTCTGCGGGAGTGGGATTGTTTTTTCCGCTATTAAGTGGACAAATGTTTGGCATGTTAGGCAAAAGTGATCCTGCAAGCATGAGTGTTAACTTACAAAAACTTCAAGGTCTTGGTACTAAATTATTGATTATTTTAATTGTGCAAGGCTTCTTTAGTTTTGGTCGTGTATTTATGTTCACCAGGGTTACCGAAAATATTTTGCAAGGTCTTAGAAACAAGGCCTATGAAAGATTGATCAAGAAACCGATGTTGTTTTTTAGTAAAAATCAATCTGCAGAATTAGGTAGTCGTTTAGCAACTGATTTGAATGTGATTTCAGAAGCCTTTACGATGAACGTAGCTGAAATTGTACGCCAATCTATAGTGGGTATTGGAGGTTTGATCATGATTATATGGAATACAAATTTTGAAGTGGCTAAATGGTTTTTAATTATCATTCCACCTTTAAGTGTACTCGCCATTTTATTTGCGCGAAAAATCCGTGGATTTAGTAAAACATTTCAAGATAAAATTGCAGATGCGAATGTGATAGTAGGCGAAAGTTTAACTGGAATTACGAATGTAAAATCATTTACGAATGAGGCGTATGAGATAAATCGTTATACCCAAAAAACATCTGAGATTAGGCAATTTGGTTTGCGATATGGAATTTTCCGAGGAGGCTTTTTTGCATTTGTGATTACCGGTGTATTTGGGGCCATATTTTTTATGTTGTATAAGATGCTACAATTGAATGCTCAAGGGGTGATAACAGGTGAAGAGTTTGGAAAATTTATGATGTTAGCTTTGTTTGTGAGCGGTAGCTTAGGTGGTTTGCCCGAACAAATTGCAGGCATACAAAGGGCGCTAGGGGCAACCGATAGAGTTTTTGAATTGATAGATGAAGAGATAGAAGATATTGACACAGTAAAAGAAATTCAAAGTGCAGAAGGGAAAATTGAATTTACTCATATTGGTTTCAGTTATCCAAGTAGAGAAAATTTTGAGGTGCTGAAGG
>JAGNOY010000276.1 GCA_017989935.1 Chitinophagaceae bacterium | reverse complement strand
ATGTTAGAAAAGATGTCTAACTTTTTCCGTCCTGAGTTCTTAGCACGTATTACCGAAATCATTCCATTTGCTCCAATCAGTGAACAGAATGTGGTAAAAATATTTACGATTCATGCGGCTCATTTATTTAAATTATTAGATCAACAAGGCATTGAATTTACCATGACGGATAAATCCAGAGAAGCTATAGCCTTGATGGGCTTTACACCAAAATATGGTGCGCGTCCATTGAAAGGTATCATTAGAACCAAAATTAGAAAACCTTTATCGCGAATGATCATTACAGGAGAAATTGGAAAGGGATCGAAAGTTCATTTAGATATTGATGATCAAAACGAATTAATTTGGACAATCAACTAAGCAATACAAGAGAAAACTAAAAATTATAAAAGAAAGAATTAAATTTACTTATTAATCAACTTAAACATTAAACAGACATATTATGATGGACAGTAATTACGGAATTGGCGGTAACGAAGTAAAATCGGATGCCAGCGAAGCGTTTGCAGACATTCCACAGAACCGAACCCTAATGATGGAGAAGCTTACCAAAGATGCTCCAGTTAAACCACAAATTGTTCATGGCATGCAAACCATCGAACAAGTATTTGCAGAATTCAAACCAGAGGTAGAAGTTGAATTTGCTGATGCTGAAGGAGTAGGCAGAAAAGAAAAACTTTCATTCAACAACCTAGGAGATTTTGGAATTAAAGGCATAACAGAACAAAGCGCCTTTTTGAAGGACGTAACCACTCAGCAAGATCAATATCAAAAGATAGTCAAGCAATTGAAAACAAACAAAATCATGAAAACGGCCTTAGAGAATCCTGAAGCGAAACAAGCCATGATAGATTCTATTCACGCTTTGATTCAGGAATTAAACAATAACAAATAATCTAATCAACTAAAAATATTCAGACATGAGTGATCAATTACAACAAGAGCAATCGCAGGAAAATCAGCAGTTTGCTGAAGCACCTAAACAACAAACCATTGCCAACCCTGCCGAACTTCTTAAAAGCAGCTGTGATAAATTAGCCAAATTTGGTGGGTTCGATTTAATAGAAGCCAGTATTGAGGGTGCACAAAATTTAAATCCAGAACGTAAGGCTAGAAAAAATATCTTTTTAAGTGAAAGTGGGAAAAAAGCAGAAAGAGAAACATTAAAAAGAACTTTAGAATTATGGTCAGAAATACTTTCTTCTAGTTCAGATATTTCTAGCATGGTTGATCAATGCGATAAGAAATCTGAGCAATGTCAACAAGTTTTAAAAAGTAATTTAAGCAAAGCCATTGAAGAAACAAAAGACCTTGAGCGCAGTTATCGTTCAGTTGGATTGTTTTTCAAGAATACAGAATCAGACAAATTGAAGAATGTGTCCTTCATGAATTGCGAACTTGATCAATTGAAAGATTTAGACAATACACGCTTCATCGATTCTGTAGCTGAAGAATTAAAAATGAATTATGATCGTTTAGATCTTCGCAACAACTACAGCATCATGTGTATTCCGGGCTATTTAGGGTCAAACAAAGTTGTAGAGAAATGGGCTAAAATAGCGCACGAGAATAAAGTGATGTTAGTGACTGATTTCGAAAATTTAGATGCGCCAGATGATGTGATGGAACTTTTTGAAATGGCCAATCTTACTGGAGGTGATAAATACAGAAGCAATGTGATGATGACTGCCAACTGGATGGTAGGCCGTGAAAAATTTGCTGAGCTTGGAGAGGAAGATGATTTGTTTGTGCCACCTAGTGGAGCTCTTGCAGGAAAAATTTATAAAACACTCATGAGTCAAGTAACAGCAGGTAAAAAATTCGGTAGCATGAATGAAGTTGATGGGGTAAAATTTGAATTGAAGAAAAGCGAAATAGCCAATTTAGAAAAAATGGGCTTGGTTCCTATGGTAAAAGAATATGGTAAGGTGATGGCTTTCTCTGCAAAGACTTTATTTAACGGCGACAATTTAGGCTTACAAACTTACTCTGTTGTTCGTGTATTCGACTATGTGACTAAAGTATTGATGGATTTCTTAAATCGTCGTGCATTTGAAAATTTCAATGCCAATACACGTAAAGATTTGATGAACCAAATAGTCAAGTTCCTTGATCAAATTACAGGACCAGATAAATTAATTGAAGATTTTACAATTCGTCGTTTTGAACAAGATCCAAATCAAAAAGATAAGATACATTTAGATATCCATATGAAGCCATATTTCCCAGCCAAAAATTTCTTAATCAAAATGGATGGACAAAAAGGTGATGATGGTACTCAATGGAATAGTGAATACAATCAGCAATAATTCCTAAGCAAATACAAAACAAAAAAGCCATCTAGTTAGATGGCTTTTTTAATTTATACTAATTCGGTTTATCCAATTTCAAGTTTATAATCACTAGATTTATTTATCCTATTTTGTAAATTAATCTTGAAATAATCATTTTATTCTACAACAACTCTACGAACAAAGTTTCCTTTATTTGAAGCGATTTTTATCATATAGGTTCCTTTTGCCAACTTAGACATATCAAACTCTGTCACAAAATTTCCTTTATCAGCCTTTATTTCTCTTTCTTCGATAATTGTACCTGTCATAGCTAATACTGTCATCTTAAATTGAATAGCCTCATTTGCCTTCAATCCGACATAAACAATGCCCGAAGTCGGATTTGGATAAACGCCAATTTGTTGAATAGCGTCATTATTTTCTATACTTGTTGGGAAAATAGGTTTCAATTTGAACCTAACTAGATAATCTTCTGTTTCGCCTGAAATATAGGTACCTACACCATTATCAGAAGCCGCATTAGGACTTACATCGTTATTCAACACAATTCTTAATCCAGTACCTACATTTAAAGCAGGAGACGGAGGGGTTACAATTTCAGCATTTAGGTAGAAATTATTAATATCAGCAATCCCACTAAACACTCTCTCATTTGGAACGTCATAAGTTTGATTATTATTATAATCAATAAACACTGTTACTTTTGCGTCAGCATGATAGGCTGTTTTTATGATGTGAAAAATAGATAATTTATATGTACTATCTGCATATAAATCCATCACACCAGCTCCTGTATAATCAGTTCTTCGTTTGATAGCCATTGGATTATTCAAATGTGGACCACCTGTAATATAAGTAAAGATATTATTATTAGTTGCAGGATCCGCTACAATAAAGGCTCCTATATCACTTGAATCTAATAAACCTCCAACTGCTTGACTATTTCCATAACATGCAAATGGTGGACTCATACTTACTTTTACTATATTAGAATAGCCATTTGATGTTCCATTACAAGTGGTTCGAAATCTGAACCATGTATCTGAGTTGACAGTAAATGTCAAAGTATCTAACACAGCACTTGGCACATCAGAGTAATTTACACCATCTGTTGAATATTGCCAATTAAATGTAAGTCCATTATATGTAACATCATGGCCTACATCTTCTAAAAATACTGAGTATCCAGGGCACGTAAGCGTATCGCTTATGGTAATTGTTCCAGCATTTGGTGGTGTTGCACAAGGGGGTAAAGAAATATTTACAATATAGTTTTCAGTTTCACCATCAAAATAACTACTACAAGGATCTACAGAACTTGCCGTACCAAATACTTCATAAACAACGCGCATGCCTGTTAAGCCAAATGCTGCTGAAGATGGTACAGTAAAATTACTACCCATTTGGTTATTTGGACTATTTACGAAGCCTCCGCAAGCTTGTTCTGAAATAGGATCATATACTCCATCTCTATTATAATCTATATAGATTTTGGAATACCCATTACTAAACCAACCAAATTGAGAAAATGCTGTTACA
>JAGNOY010000275.1 GCA_017989935.1 Chitinophagaceae bacterium | reverse complement strand
GATGAAGATTGGTACGAAGTAAAAGCAAGAAATCAAGAAACACTCTTAAATGTTTTGAAAAATTCTCCACTTGTAAAAGAAATGAAAAATGAAGCTGTTTTGTTGATTACCCTACAGGAAGGTAAGTTTGCTGAAGAATTAAATCAATATTGTTTTGAGCAAGGCGTCATTCTAAATCATTTACAGAAGCGTAAACGAAGTCTCGAAAGTAAATTCATGGAAATAACTAAGTAATAAGATTTTAATTAATAAAAAGAGTATGAAAAATTTAATGAAGATAGAATGGATGAAGCTAAAGAGTTATCCAACTTTTTGGATTCTAATAGGTTTATTTGTTAGTTTATTCTTACTAGCTAATTATGGCCAATACAAAAGTTTTGTAAGTTTAGGAAGTGGGCCCATGAATTTGGTTTCATCGAGTTATTCATTTCCTCAAGTATGGGATAATGTTGGTTTTACTTACAGTTGGTTTGTTATATTTTTATCTGTCTTTGTTATTATTTCTGTTTCAAATGAATTTACATTTCGAACTGGCAGGCAGCATGTGATTGATGGATTAGAACGTCTTGATTATCTTCATGCAAAAATGATACTCATTCTGATTATTTCGATTATGTCTACTGTATTTTTCGCGCTAGTTTCCTTGTTATTTGGTTTGATTGGTGGAGGAGGAAACCCTTTACCTCATGCCGAAAGGATTTTATACGTGTTAATATTCACGATCAATTATTTAAGTTTTGCTGCCTTATTAGCTTTTTTGATGAAGCGTTCGGGCTTGGCTATTATTTTATTTTTAGCCTATTTGATTTTTGAATTTTTTGTCATGAAATTTATTAATTGGAAATTTAGCACCTTTGTTGGAACACTATTACCTCTTCAAAGTAGCGATGAATTGCTTCCGATGCCTATATTAAATACCTTGAGCAATGCTACTGGAGGTATTGCTACACCAATTATGTATAGTGTGGCTATGAGTTTTTTTTATATCTCAAGTTATTACCTTATTTTAAGAAGTAAATTTTTGAAGTCTGATATGTGATTAATGCATGAGAACAAGTAGATTTGCCACAAATCAAACTTGTGTCAGTAAAGAAAACTAATAAAGTAAATCGTAAGGTAAAAGAAGAACCTATTATTCTCATTACAAATGATGATGGAGTAACAGCACCAGGTATAGCCGCTTTGGTAGAAGTTGCTAAGCAGTTTGGTAGAGTAGTGGTGGTTGCACCTGATTCGCCTCAATCTGGTATGGGGCATGCCATCACCATTGGGAAGCCTTTGCGTTTAAATCATGTAAATGTATTTAACGAAATTGAAGCTTATCAATGTTCAGGTACGCCTGTTGATTGTGTGAAATTAGCCGTGGATAAGGTATTGCATCGAAAGCCAGATTTTTGCTTTAGCGGTATTAATCATGGTTCTAATTCTTCGATTAATGTAATTTATTCTGGAACTATGAGTGCTGCTATGGAAGCTGCTATTGAAGGTATTCCTGCAGTTGGTTTTTCTTATTTAGATTATAGTTTCGATGCTGATTTTTTATTAGCTAAACAAGTGGCATTTGAAGTGATTGAGAAAATAATGTCAAATATAATTCCCCAAAAGGGACTTTATAATGTGAACATACCTAAGATAGCTTTATCAAAATATAAAGGACTTAAAGTTTGCAGGCAAGCTAAAGCTAAATGGAACGAAAATTTTGTAGACAGATTAGACCCTCAAGGTAAAAAGTATTTTTGGTTAACTGGAGAGTTTCAAAATTTAGATAAAGGTAAAGATACTGATGTGTGGGCTCTTGAGCATAATTACGCCTCTATAGTACCAGTACAGTACGATTTAACAAATTATACCTTGTTAGAAGCAATTCAACTTTGATTCGTATGATGATTGAAGTGAATCACCTTTACAAAAAATTTAAACAGGCTGAATTTGCCTCAGTAGACGATTTAAGTTTTAGTTTTCCTTTAGGTAAAATTGTCGGATTGTTAGGACCTAACGGTGCTGGTAAAACAACAACCATTTCTATACTCTCAGGTCTTTTGAAAGATTATACAGGGGATATAAAAATATTAGGATTAAATCCTGCCACCCAAAGTCAAGAAATCAAACAATTGATAGGAATTGTGCCCCAACAAATTGCACTTTATAACTCTTTATCTTGCCAAGAAAATCTTGATTATTTTGGCAGATTATATGGAATGCCTTCATTGAAGAGAAATCAAATTATTACAGACTATCTTCATGCTTTTGGATTATTTGACCATGCTCATAAATTAATAAAAAGTTTTTCAGGGGGTATGAAACGTAGGGCCAATATTTTAGCGACTCTTTTAAATCAACCTAAGCTCTTGATTTTAGATGAACCCACAGCAGGGGTAGATGTGCAATCAAGAAGTATGATTTTAAATTTTCTAAAGCAATATAATCAAGAAGGGAATTCAATTGTATATACATCGCACCTTCTTGATGAAGCTGAATCAATTTGTGATGAAGTACTAATTATTGACACAGGAAAGAAAATTGCACAAGGAACTCCACAGGAACTAATTTCAACTCATAAGGCCTTAAACCTCGAAGACTTATTTTTAAAACTAACAGGAAATAAATTAAGAGATTAGTTATGAAAAGAATCTTCGCAACCTTTCTAAAAGAATGGCATCTTCTCCGCAGAGATTTAGGTGGGTTAGCCTTATTATTCTTTATGCCAATTTTATTGATTGTCATTATGGCCCTAGTGCAAGATGGACCATTTAAGGATTATAAAAATGTAAAATTTGAAGCGCTATTAATCAACGAAGATCAAGGAAGGGTGGCGAATTCTTTAAAAGAAGGACTGGTTGAAAGTAGGCAATTCGATATCATTGAAAAATACAAGGGTGTTTTACTAAGTAAGCAAGCTTCCCAAAATTTAATACAAACAGGTAAATACAAATTTGCCATCATCATACCCAAAGGTATTACTGCTGAAATTGTAAATAGTGCCAACTCCATAGCAAATGAAATGGGTAAACAAATGGGATTACCTAGCACGTTTCCTTACCGAGAAGCTAGAGCAGAAACAATGGTTCAAGTAATGTTTGATCCTGTAAGCAAACCAGCTTTTAAATTGGCTATCCTCAATGCAATTGAACGACTTACTACCAAAATTCAATCCGAAATAATACTAGAACGAATTTCGAAATTAAACCCACAATCTCACCAAGACACGACCTTTGATTTAGAAAAAAAATTGCGATCAGTTTCTGTAAAAGAAATTTCAACAAGTGATAAAAAAGAAGAATTAGTTAAGACGAATTCTGTTCAACACAATGTACCTGCTTGGGCTATCTTCGGTATGTTCTTTATGGTAATTTTAATTGCAGAAAGTGTAATCAGTGAAAGAATGGCTGGCAGTTGGACGAGAATCAAATTAATCCCAGGTTCATTTTCACACATATTAATTGGTAAAATGCTATTTTTTATCACTTTAGGAAATGTTCAATTTTATGCCATGTTACTTGTTGGTGTATTTTTTATGCCTTTAATCGGATTACCTTCTTTACAAATGAATGGTGGTCTTTTGCCACTTTTTTTGATGGTCACGGCCATTTCAAGCTGTGCAACTTCATTTGGCATTTTAATAGGTACTTTATTTAGTACTTCTAACCAAGCCTTGCCTGTAGCTGCCATTTCTGTGGTGATTTTATCTGCAATTGGCGGGGTTTGGGTACCCATCGAAATTTTACCGCCAATATTGAAATACTGTTCAGTTATTTCACCTATGCGATAGGGATTAGAAGGAATCAATAATTTATTTTTACGCAATGGTGGAGTTGCTCAAATATTTCTGCCCTTAATTA
>JAGNOY010000274.1 GCA_017989935.1 Chitinophagaceae bacterium | reverse complement strand
TTCAACTTGAACAAAAAACAATACCAAAGCAACAAGTTGTCCGTATTTCATTTGGTAAAAATAAGGGTGTTCTTGTAAAAAAATGAGTCAGGCGAAATATCTTTACGGTCTCATGAAAAATTCGATTATTTTATTCCTGATATTGATTTCAAATGCAGTACATGCTCAAGAAGTAACAACTCCCTTGCGTGAATTTCGAGCTGCATGGATTGCAACTGTAGGGAATATTGATTGGCCTAGTAAAAAAGGACTTTCTTCTGACATCCAACAACAAGAATTCATCCAAATCATTGATCAGATCAAACAAAATGGATTAAACGCTGTAATTGTACAAATCCGACCAGCAGCCGATGCCTTATACAATTCGCCTTATGAAAATTGGAGTCGATATTTAAGTGGCACACAAGGCACACCGCCTTATCCCTATTATGATCCCTTAACTTTTATGGTGGAGGAATGCCATAAACGCTGTATCGAATTTCATGCATGGTTCAATCCTTTTCGCGCCCTGGTAGATGTAACCAAGAATCCAAATACCTCGGATCATGTCACTTATACGCATCCAGATTGGTTTTTGAACTATGGAGATAAAAAATATTTCGATCCAGGCTTACCCGAAGTGCGCGAATATTTTATGAAGATAGTGATGGATGTGGTTAAGCGCTACGATATTGATGCAGTGCATTTTGACGATTATTTTTATCCTTATCGAATTGCCAAACAAGAGTTTCCAGACTATCGCTCTTATGCACGATATGGCTTGAACTTTTCGAGTAAAGATGATTGGCGAAGAGATAATGTGAACAAACTAATCGAGGCTTTAAGTAAAAAAATTAAAGCCGAAAAGCCTTACGTTAAATTTGGTATCAGCCCTTTTGGGGTTTGGAGAAACTCGAATAAAGATCCAGAGGGCAGTTTTACAACAGCTGGACAAACCAATTACGACGATTTGTTTGCTGATGTATTACTCTGGCAAAAAAAAGGTTGGATCGATTATATTTTACCACAACTATATTGGGAGAATGGCCATCGCGCTGCAGATTATGCCGAACTTATTCGTTGGTGGAGTGCACATAGTTTCAATCGACATCTTTATATTGGTCATGGTTTATATCAAGTAGGCGTTTCAAAAAAAGTTTGTTGGCGCAATATGAATGAAATTGAAACACAAATTCAACAAGTAAGATCTACTAAAAATGTACAAGGAAGTGCCTACTATAGTGCAAATGCCTTTAAAAAGAATTTGTGTAACCTGAATTTTACTTTCCAGTCAGATTTAAATCCAAAACCTGCTTTATTGCCGCTGATGTCATGGATAGACAATACTGCCCCAGAATCTCCTGTATTGAAATTATCAAGATCTACTAGCAACGGAAACGAATTGACTTGGACTATCGAAAATAAAAGTAAAGAACCTTTGCAATTTGCAGTGTATAAATTCTTGAAAAATGAACAAATTGATCTAAGTCAAAGTAAAAATCTTTGCACCATTATTCGCGAACAAAAGTTTAGCTGCGAGCCACAACATGGAACAAGGTATAAGTACGTAGTCTGTGCATTAGATCGATTGCACAACCAAAGCTTACCAAGCAATTCAGTCGAATAGAAATAGGTGTAATTTTTTAGAAGTTTAAATTAATTTGGGCGGCACACAGGCTTTCTCTGCAAGTCCTCGTCCGATTCGGCAATTTGAAATTTGTTCAATTCAATTAAAATTAAATTTGCCTCTCGGGCTGCGGGCTTTTCGTTCAATCCTTGCCGCAATACAAGTAATTTCTTTAATTAGAATCTGATATTTTAGTTTGATGCTTTTAGGAATTCTTACAAAAAATCAATGCTTATCTGTTAAACTACCTTATACAGCAAATGAATATAGATGGCTTCTATCTAATACCAACAAATTGAAAAAAATCTTCAAGGAGGTGACGGCCTAAGATTCGAGGCAGCTAAAAATATTGAAATCGAAGCCGAACTTTTATCCACTGTTTGAGCACAGACGAATGTGGCTATATGGAGAAAATCATGAAGTGCGAGTTTGGATAAAAGTGGCGTAAATGAAATTATTTTTATGCCAAGAATCTTGAGCCTAGACTTTTTGCTCAACTTTTGCGTCATAGCCTGCCCCGATCGCAGCATCGGGGCAAAAGTGGAAAAACATTAGGGTAACTTTGCGGATAATCATTAAAAAATCATAACAACTAAAAAAGCCATGCTGATGCATGGCTTTTTTTATTTAGCTATAATCAATTAATGAGCAATCAAAATCTTACCTGAATAATTATTTTTTCCAGAATTCAAGCGAATCATATAATTACCATTTGACCAAGTTGAAGTATTAATTACTTCATCATGAGTACCATAGTTTACTTTCTTTGGTGATTGAGTATAAACTAACTGACCTCTCATATCGAAAACATCATATGAAATTTCAGTTGATTCATCTATATCCATAGAGATATTTAAATAATTAGCAGTAGGATTAGGATACATTCTGATATTTCCAGCCTCTAATATGTCTGTAACACCTGCAGGTGCATTGGCTACATTGTTTGCATTAATAAACTGATAATCACTTCCTACTTTTTTCCAAATGATAGTCACCACTTGAAGTTTTGCTTTATCCCAAGTTGCAGGAATTGTATAAGTAAATGATTTGTTGAAGGTTTGATTCGCTGTAACAGCACCATTCACTATACTACTTCCCCAAGTGCCAGTTACACCGCCTCTTAGAACATCATGATGAGCCACAGTGCCTGTTTGTCCATTTTGGATATTCATTACACCATCTTCAACTAAATATACATTTACATAAAAATCTCCATTATTCGCTGACCAAAATTTAGTGGTAGTATTTACATTTAAGGTAGAACCTGAAATAGTATAAGTATAACCTGTACTTGCAACTACTGGGGTTAACACAAATGAGTCTATACTTGCTTTTACATTTGTTCGAGTGATAGTAGGGTATATGCCACCACTTGTTGAATATTCAGTTCTGTTCAATCCAAGAGCGTTAAAAGCTGGCAACCCAGATCCTGGTGCAAAATCATTGTAGAAGTCACTTGCAGTTTGGTTGTATAAATCGCTCGAAGAACTGCTATAGGTACCCATGCATATTGCTTTGGCTTGATTGTCAGCAATTACATCTTCAAATAGTGTCCAACCCCAACTACCACATGGACCGCACCATGTTGCTGTGGTTTTGTTTACAATACCGAGATTTTTATTCGGTGGAGTTTGACTCTTTGCTGCAAATGCAGTGGCAAGAATTAAGCTAAGTGTAAAAAGTTTTTTCATTTTTTTTGTTTTAATGAGTAAATCTAAAGAAATTGAATTGAAATAAGTTAAATTTTAACATTCAATTCAACAAGATTTAGACGTTAAAGAGTAAAAAAGGTTGGGGCAGGGTTTTATAAAATTCTTACAGTAAGAATAAGTAACTATTCATAAAGCGTATAGATCTTGATTATGCTTTTTGATTAAGGATGCTCGACTCTTTAGAATGGGGCATCTTCAAAATCATTGTTTGAGGTATTACCAAATTCATCTGGTCCATCGATATTGAAATTGCTTGCCTTTGAAGGAAGTCGTTTTTCTTGACCTGCATCTATGGTGAGTTTGGGAGATTCTGTGTACGATCCCTTTATGCCTGCTTTAGGATCTTGAAATTGAGGTGGAAGTATGCCAAAATCTTGTGTATTTGGCATGTCTTCAAATTTCTGGAATTCTAAATTGGCTTTTACCTTTACAATATCAGTGGTGCCATTTCTATGCTTGGCAATGTTGATCCAAGTTTCTCCTGGAATGGGTTCTCCTTCAGGGTTTTTATCCATCCCGTAATATTCTGGTC
>JAGNOY010000273.1 GCA_017989935.1 Chitinophagaceae bacterium | reverse complement strand
CAGCCAACATGCCCAGTCCCCAGAACAACCTACCATTAAAGGTAGATGTAAAAACGTTCATCAAAATTTCATCTTTGGAAAAGAAGCCACTAAAGAAAGGAATACCTGCAATGGCTAAGCATCCAATGAAAAACGTAACATGGGTTATCTTCATCACCCTAGCCAAGCCACCCATTTTACGTATATCTTGTTCTCCATCTACCGCATGAATCACCGAACCGGAACCAAGAAATAGCAAGGCTTTAAAAAAGGCATGGGTGACTACATGGAAAATAGCTGCAGTGTAAGCGCCAACACCAAGTGCCATAAACATAAAGCCTAATTGACTCACTGTTGAATACGCTAATACCTTTTTGATGTCGTTTTGTTGCATCGCAATCGTGGCTGCGAGCAAGGCCGTTGCCAAGCCTACTATTAACATCACATGCTGAACCGTAGGTGATAAGCTATATATAAAATGACTTCTTGTAACCATGTAAATACCCGCTGTTACCATGGTGGCAGCATGGATCAAAGCAGAAACAGGCGTTGGACCGGCCATGGCATCAGGCAACCATGTAAACAGAGGTAATTGGGCACTTTTACCCGTGGCGCCAACAAATAAACACAAGGCCACTGAACTGATAAAGGTCGGATCGAGTGGTTCTGCGGCAATTAAGTTTTGAAGCTGTTGAAAATCTAAAGTCCCATAATGAGAAAATAATAAAAACATCCCCACTAAAAACCCTAAATCCCCAATTCTGTTCATGATAAATGCCTTATTCGCAGCTTTAGTATATTCTTGATTGCCGTACCAAAAACCAATCAATAAATATGAACATAGACCTACACCCTCCCATCCAATAAACATAATCAGGTAGTTAGAGCCTAGGACCAAGATCAACATAAAAAAGACAAACAAGTTCAAATAAGCGAAAAACTTACTAAAACCTTCATCGTGACTCATATACGCTATCGAATACAAGTGAATTAGAAAGCCAATTCCAGTGATGACTAACAAGAAAATACTATTTAAAGCGTCCACCTGAAATGAAAAAGGAATTTGAATAGTGCTTAGGTTGATAAAATCAAATAAATGTACCTGTATGGGACCAGCCGCCTTATCGAATATATTGGCTGGTAAATGTCTGACCTCCAAAAAAATCAGCACAGAAACCACAAAGGATGCTAAAACAGCCACTGAAGCTATCCACCCTGAAGCTTTACCAAGTTTGTTACGACCAAGACCTGTAATTAAAAAACCAATAAATGGGAACAAAGGCACTAACCACACCAAATTTGCCATGCGAGTCAATTAGTTTTTTAATCGATTTAAAATATTAATATCTATAGAACGTACCTTTCGATACATAGTTACAATAATTGATAATCCTACACTCACTTCTGCAGCAGCTACCACCATGATAAAGAATACAAAAATTTGCGCATCGGAATTTTCGTGCATCCTGCTAAAGGTGACCATCAATAAATTTACAGCATTCAGCATCAATTCAATGCACATCAAAATGATAATGGCGTTTCTGCGCATCAGCACACCCATTACACCAATGCAAAACAGGGCTAAACTCAGAAATAAATAATATTGTATAGGCATCTTAAAAAGTCGAGCAAAAATAAGGTGTGAAAACTTAAAAAGGTAATAGTTTATAGAAAAATATATACATATTATTTCATTTTGGGTTCAACATGGCCAAGAAGCCTATGAATCAAGGGATTTGTACTAATATTTACTTGCGATCAAACTGCTTTATTTGAATATTTTAATAATTGTCCCGAAAAATTTACTTTCCTCGGCCTTCATTAAAGCATCAACCGCCGTATCGAGTTTGGTAACCATGTCATGTATATTGCCCACCATGTTGAGAAATTCTTTGGCTTCTGGTTGTTGCTTATCTTCATCAAGGGCCTTTAAATTTTGTAAAGAGGCAATCAAAGGTTGAATTTCTCTTCGTTTGCGTTCGCGTGAAATACGTTTAGCGACTTCCCAAATATCTTTTTCGGCCCTAAAATATTCCTTTCGGTCACCTGCCTTCAGTTCTTTAAAAATCAAATTCCAATTCATCAATTCGCGCAAATTCATGTTTGCATTACCACGAGATACGGATAATTGTTGCATCACATCTTCGGTAGATAAGGCTTCAGGCGATATCAGCAACAAGGCATGCACCTGAGCCATGGTACGATTTATTCCCCAACTACTTCCTAAGGCACCCCACAATTGAGTAAATTGATCTTTGGCTTCATGTAATTTCATGAGGTAAATATACTCTAGTTTCAGAAAATTTTGAAAGTTTGTAAATCTCCTTATGATGATAGTCTGCAAAATAATTTCCTTTTTGGGGCCACTATCTTCCAAGTTCTTTTCAAGTTTGTATCGCGCTATCCGCTGTAGCCCTCAGGCCAAAGCGCCCTCGGGGCTGCCGCTACTATCGCGTGGCCATAGCATCTGTGTATATTTTTTTTAGAAGCTTTTCTGCTTCTGACTCATTAAATGAGCGAAGTTTTGAAGGATTAACTCTAGGAAGTAATTTGAAAGATAGTCCGATGCTTATTCTTTTAATCAAAAAAGTGTAGTTACCCGTCAGAATTTTGTGTATAAATAAAAGAATTGGTTAATTAGAAATTGGTTTACAGCCAACCGATAAGAGGAAGTTTAATGACTAAAGCTGGCTTTTATGGAATCTGTTGCTATTACCTTCATTGGTTTTATTGTCTTTTATATAATTTTATTAGCTCTTTTAATTCCTTATCTGAAATATTTCCAACTGCTGACTTATCATAAATAGAAAGAAATGAAATGAAAATTTCTTCCTCTTCTGATATTTGGACCATACCAATTATTTCATTTTCAACTAAAGTAATTATTCTAGCTCCTCCGCTCTTACCTTTCCCTTTACTTGTAATTTTCAATCTGATTTTGTAACAGTCATTCCCAAGAGGAAATCCTAAGCGAGGTTCTTGTATTAATTTCTTTTCCAAAAGGAGTAAATCCTTAGGTAAGGATTTAAACTTTTTCATTAAGGGTTTTAATTCAGATTTAAAATTTTTGGTAAGTCTAACTGTTACCTTCATTTAAAAAATCTTTTAAAGTTTGTAACTTTTTTCCAGTTCGCTTTGCATCTTTAACTTCTATAAATGCATTTTTTAATCCTATAAATAGTTTCAATTTGTTCTGCAATTTTAGATAATCTTCGTTCATTTTCTCCCAAGTTTTAATTGGGACAATCGCAGAAGTTTTTGAACCTCTTTCATCTATCATATACTTTATTGAACTTGACATAACATTCAATTTTGAACAAAAATAGCCAAAATTAATTTGAAAACAATGATTTTGAATTCGGCTAATCCATGATAGATTAGGTAGCATTATAAATATTCTTAAACGCGAAAAAATCAATTTTAATAGAATTATTCACGAATAGAAATTAACTTTCAGGTCAATTCCTATGAAGAAAATTCTTTCCATTATTGCACTTCATTTGAAGATGTTCAATATGGTGAAAGAGTTTGTGCTCAAAACAGACATCCAATCACAAACCAAAGCACAAATCAATATCAGTTCTTTGCCTAAAGGGGTTTATGTGATACATTGTGAAGGAGTAAGTGAAAAAGTAATCATAGACTAAAATTGCTTAGGAATCGAAGCACCTCTATCAAATCATGACTTGAAAAATATTTGATGCTGCATCTTGGATAGATGGTTTGTGGGGACACAAACCATGGAGTAAAGTGACTTCGAACTTGCTATGATGTTTTGTCAATTGCCCATGAAAAAATTACTCGATTTGTAATTTGTACTGATTCATATTTCCAGCCTGCATAATTTGAATGATATACAATCCTGAAGCTAAACCCTT
>JAGNOY010000272.1 GCA_017989935.1 Chitinophagaceae bacterium | reverse complement strand
CTAATTGCATCTTGTCCATTTCCTCCTAATTGCCAATAACAACCTGTATCACAACAAGCATGTGTAAAAGCCCTTACAGCCCTTACCCCAGCAGATTGGTTTTTTAAATTATGCCCTTGAATGCCTGAATTGAAATTTTGCCAATAGGCGTCATTCGCACTAAACTGATTAGACGTCCAATATGAATTTGCCGTAAACCCACCGATGACAACTTTTTGTTGCCACATCATATTCAATTCATCAATAGAAGGTAAATACCAATCTGTATAGCCCCCGAGATTTAAGGCACTACAAAGCGATGCACTCATACCCACTTGATTACATTGTGCTATCATCAAGGCACTATTTGCTTGCCCATCGCTATTACTAAAAGTACCTGTAATGGCAGTTCCTTGACAGCCCCAATTACATCCCGCTGACTGATCGCTTGGTGCTGCAATGAGGCCTGCATCACCCGTGGCATTGACCCAAAACACGATGCCTCCTTGATAATTTTGCCCTATGGATACGCACTGACTTTGAGCTTGTAGACTCAGTAATACACTTAGAGTCATCATAGTGAGATAAGCGAAAAGATACTTGATACTTGGTTGAAAAGAATGTTTCATGGTAAAAAATTTAAATGTTGAATAATGTTGATTTCTTGATGTAAACCTAGAGATATACATGAAACTCCTTTTAACCGATGTGTATCAAGTCGCATTGATTGTGTGAAAGGTGATGTTAACTAAATCAATGGTATTCATATACATTAAACTAACTAAACATTTAATGACAATACACTAAGCTACCTTATAAAACAAATAAACACAGATGCCATTTATCTAATATCAATATATTGTAAAAAAATCTCTATAGAAGAGGCGGCCTAAGATTCGAGGCAGCTAAAAATATTGAAATCGAAGCCTAACTTTTATCCATTGTTTGAGCACAGACGAATGTTGTTTTATGTCGAATATGATTATGTGCGAGTTTGGATAAAAGTGGCGTAGATGAGATTATTTTTATGCCAAGAATCTTCAGCCTAGACTTTTTGCTCAACTTTTGCGTCATGGCAAAAGTGGAAAAGCTACCGGGTATCTTTACGGTTAATCATAAAACATTTGCATTTTCTTTCCGCGTTGAGTATCTAAACAACCACTATTTATTCAATAAACTATATTTCCATTTTTTTGGGCGGCACACAGGCTATCCGCTGCAAGTCCTCATCCGATTCGGCTATTATGAGTCGGATAGAACACAATTTCGTGAAGCCTCTCGGAATGCGGGCTTTTCGCTACTATCCTTGCCGCAATACAGCAGACGTATTCAAGGGTATCATGATTCATCTATCATGTTTACGACAACATTATTTAGTGTCTGCTTGTTTAGATTTTATCCATGTATCATACAAATCTTTAGGTATGTTCAAAATCACCTGATGTCCTGGATTTGTTGCGCCTTCAAAAGGAATTTCATGATGCAATACAATGTCTGTTGTACTAAATCGACTTAATGCCAGCAACCTTTTTTGTATCAATTCCATCCCTCTACTCTTATGCGAATCATTCAATTTCCTTTGCTGACTATTTACCAAGCCAATGCCATTGTCTGTAATTTCAATTTTCAACTCATCATGATACAAGCTTACTTGCATGCTTAATTTGCCTGTATCTAAAGAAGGTAATATACCATGAATCAAGGCGTTCTCTACTAAAGGTTGCAACAACATACTGGGGATCATCCATGCTTCCTCATCTACCTCAGGAGCTACTCGAATCTCAAAATCAAACTTACTTTTAAACCTCATTTTTTCTAATCGTAAGTAAACCTGAATATTTTCTAATTCTTCTTCCAATTGTATAAATGAATGTTGCGCCGATTCGAAATTCTTTCTGATCAACGATGCAAAATCACTTAAATATTTATTCGCATTTTGTCTGTCTTGCACATTGATATAATGCTGAATACTATTTAAGGCATTGAACATAAAATGCGGGTTCATTAAAGAAGTAAAGGCTTGTTGTTCTAATGAAGCTAATTGCACCGAAGCCAATTCCTTTTCTTGTTTTATCAACTGTTGCTTTTGTTTCTTTTTGTAAAACCAAGTAAAGAAAATGAGCTGAGACAATAAAATAATACTAAATATAAACCACCCTGTTTGATAAAAGGGAGTCGCAATATTAATTTGAATCGTTTTCTTCAACTCAAATTGATTTCGAAACTTATTGTAAAGGCCCAGTTCTAAGGTATAATTTCCAGCAGCCAAATGATTAAACATAAGCCTTGAATGCAAGGGCAGAAACTTCCAACTTGTGTCTACATGTTTCAATTTATACACCAATTGAGTTGAATGATCAGACAAATTTCTTATCAAGGGTTGCAATGAAATTGTATGCTGATGACTTTTCAAATTCAGCACCTGAATTAAATCCGCATTGGTATCAGGCATCCATTTCTCCTGGTTTATTTCTATGTCGTCTATATAAACAGAGGAAGTATAAAAGGTCTGTTGCTTGAGTGGTGGTTTGAAATAATTAAATCCCGAAACACCTCCAAAATACAGGGTGCCATCTGTTGCCTTAAAGTAGGCTCTATTATTAAAATCCCAATCTTGCACCCCATCTTCTTTGTCGTAATTCACCACATGATAGGTGTTGGCATCAATACTGCTTATACCATGTTGATGACTACACCATGCATTTCCTTCCTCATCAAGTAGCAAACCAAAAATATTTGTCCCAACCAATCCATTACTCGCATCAAAGTGCTTTATTGTTTGCCATGTACTATTTAATAAATAAATCCCTTGATTGGTGCCAACCCAATATCGATTTCGCTGAATATCTTCTTGCATATAAAAAGACTGAATGCCTGGCAAAATATCTTTCACTTGTCGAATACCTTCCTTTGTTAATTGTAGTAGGCGTATATGATCATTGATATAGCTAACCGCTACTCTTGAACCACTTAATACATTTATCTTAAAAGGATTTCTTTCTGCAACTTGCGGAATCTGTTCAAAGGTTTTTGTTTGTATATTTAACCACGACAACCCTTGCGGCATTGCACAAAGTACTTTTCCTTCGCCAATTACTTGCATATCTTTTAATTGGCCTTTCATCTCAGACTTCATAAGAACCACTTCCTTCGGGCCTTTGGGGTAAGGCATAAAAAAAAGCAACGTATCACCTATCTTATTGGGTCTTTCTACAAAAAACCACAACCCATGTCTGAATGTATCTGCTACCTTATTATAATATTCGTACCCTTTAAATTGAACTGGACTTTGAGAAAATCCAAACTGAGGATTAAAAGTCGCTTTGTAACAAGTCAATATGGTGGCATCAGGCAATTCCACAAAATTGGCTACACCACCTTCTATTTGAAGTTGAGAGGTGGTTATTTCACTCGGTTCTTTAGGTAAATGTTTGGGTTGGAAATTAAATATAATTTGCCCTTTGCCATCATCGCTTGCCCAAAACTGTCCGCTTCGATCAAAACTATACTGATAAGTACCTTGATACCAAGGATTAGTTCTATTTGCTATCAATATGATTTTACTACTTTCCTGATCATAGATAAAAAAATCTCCATTCAACTTTCTACAGACTAATAGTTTGTTGTGCTGAATGATTTGTGGAAATCGCCCTAGCTCTTGGTTGGCAAGATGAGTAACTAGTGTTAACTTTTCATCTTGTAAAGAATAATGAAGCATTCCATTTTGCACTCCGAATAAAATACATTGCTGAGTTGAATCGTAATAACTATTCGAAAAGAGGGTCTTATGTTTCTCTAGATAGTCAGCAAAAGGATAAGTGATCTGTTTTGTGGAGATATTATAGACGGCCACATTATTTTTTGACATAAACCAAATCTTAT
>JAGNOY010000271.1 GCA_017989935.1 Chitinophagaceae bacterium | reverse complement strand
AAGTATAGGTGGTATAATTTATCTTCTCAAAAAACTGACATGAATCTATATGCTATGTTAGATCATAGATTAAGTAAATCTTGGTCCATGTTTGTTGATATGCAAGTAAGAAAAGTTCAATACCAAATCAATGGTTTTCGAAATAATCCCGACATCAAACACGACTTGAATTTTTTATTTTTCAACCCTAAGTTTTCTATCAATTGGCAATATGAAAACCATAAGCTGAATTTGATGATTGGGGCTGTACAAAAAGAACCCAATAGAGAGGATATTGAAGCTGGTACTGAAAACTTGCCCAAACCAGAAAAGCTTTTCAATGTTGAATTAAAGTATGATTTTAAAGTAAGAAATTATTTAGCAATATTTAATTCCTACTTAATGTATTACAAAGACCAACTGATTCTTACAGGAAAAATAAATGATGTTGGTGCCTATACAAGAACCAATGTTCCTAAAAGTTTTAGAGCTGGCATAGAAGTAGAACAGCGAATTTCTAATCGATTACATTCTCTCGAACTAGCCTTCAATGCTAGTTTCTCCATGAATCAAGTTCTCAATTTCTCAGAGTATATAGACGATTACGACAATGGTGGACAAATCATTAAAAAGTATAGTTTAACCGATATAGCATTTTCTCCTAATACAATTATTGGTGGCAGAATTTCAATTTTCCCTATGAAAATAGTTCGCTTTAAAGAAGCTGAAAACTTTTCAATTGATTTGATGCCCAAATATGTAAGTCAACAATTTTTAGATAATACTAGTAATGCTCAAAGAACTATCCCTTCATTTTTTATTACGGATGTTGTGATTAATTGTCCAATTCTAATTAAAAATCACACCGCCTTGCAAGCCAGAATTGGATTGTATAATGTATTTAATCACTTGTACGAAAGTAATGGGTATACATTTTCTTATTTTTATAATCAACAGGTGAATACGCAGAATTACTATTTTCCTCAAGCAGGCTTTCATTGGCTTGCTGGAATTGGTATAGAATTTTAAATTTATTGCCAAATGAATTTATAATGTAGCGCAATTCATCAGGTATAATTCCAAAAAGTTTTCTTGAAGATTGAGTTTTCGTTTGCTTTCTACTTTGTTATTTTATATCAATGTGATTTGTGTCGCAGACCAAATCTTACAGTGGTAAATGCCGATGGTTATTTTGTAAGGAACAATTTGAGGTACGAAAAATTGGTCTGCTACAAAATTCCAATCGGTATTAATAGCAATTCTACCAAGATTGTTTTGGCGGCAGACACGCTTTACACTGCAAGTCCTCCCCCGAATCGGCTGGAAATATTCAGATAGAAACCTAATTCGTGAAGCCTCTCGGGGTCCGGGCTTTCCGTTGCAATCGTTGCCGCAGGAATTCAAGTGAAATAACTTGCAATAAATTAAACTAGCAACAAGATTTTTATTCTACGGTTACACTCTTCGCTAAATTTCTTGGCTGATCTACATTACATCCTCGCATTAAGGCAATATGGTAAGATAAAAGTTGTAATGGCACTATAGAAATCAATGGAGAAAGTAACTCATCTGTTTCTGGAATTTCTATTACATCATCTGCCAATGCTCTAATCACTTCATCGCCTTGTAATATCACTGCAATAACTTTTCCTTTTCTTGCTTTTACTTCTTGAATATTAGAAACAATTTTTTCATGAGCACTTCTATTTGTTGCAATAAATACCACAGGCATGTCTTCATCGATTAAAGCTATCGGACCGTGTTTCATTTCTGCGGCAGGATATCCCTCAGCATGGATATAAGATATTTCTTTTAGTTTTAAGGCTCCTTCTAAGGCAATAGGGAAGGCTAGTCCACGTCCTAAATAAAGAAAGTTTTGTGCATTGCAGTATTTAGCTGCTATTTCTTTTATATGCCCGTCGAGCTTCAATGTTTCCTTCACCTTATTAGGCACTAATTCCATTTCATACAGAATTTGGCGCAACCTAGATTGTGAAATTGTGCCTTTACTTTGTGCAAGTTGCAAGGCTAGCAAAGTTAAAAGTGTCACCTGAACAGTAAAAGCCTTTGTAGATGCTACACCAATTTCTGGCCCAGCATGCGTATAAGATCCTGCATGCGAAGCTCGTGCTATAGAGGAACCAATCACATTACAAATACCATAAATTAAGGCTTGTCTTTCTTTAGCAATCTGCATAGCAGAAAGGGTATCTGCAGTTTCACCAGATTGCGAAATTGCAATTACTACGTCTTTTTCTGTTACAATAGGATTTCGATATCTAAACTCGGAAGCATATTCAACTTCAACAGGAATTCGAGCTAATTCTTCTATGAGGTATTCTCCAATTAAGCCACTATGCCATGAGGTACCACAGGCGGTGACAATAAACCTTTTGGCATTATTGATTCTAGCAGCAAATTCATTGATTCCACCAAGTTTAATCCACCCTTGTTCTGCATTCATACGACCACGCATGCAATCTAAAATGACTTGTGGTTGCTCATAAATTTCTTTTAACATGAAATGCTCATAACCACCTTTTTCTATCTTCTCTAAATCCATTTCTAATTTTTGGATATAAGGAGACTTCTCAATATTACCTAAGGTTTTAATATCTAAATTTCCATTTCTATTCAATACTGCAAACTCCTCATCATCTAAATAAACAACATTCTTAGTATATTCAATAATTGGTGATGCATCTGAAGCAACAAAAAATTCTTCTTTCCCAATGCCAATTACAAGCGGGCTTCCCTTTCGAGCCGCTACTAATTTATTAGGTTCCCTTTTGTCTAAAACTACAATTGCGTAAGCCCCAATTACTTCATTTAAGGCAACACGTACAGCTTCTTCAATACTAAGTTTATCTTCTTTTTGAATATCTTCAATAAGATTAACCATTACCTCTGTATCGGTATCACTTGTGAAAGTATATCCACGTTGAATCAATTCTTCTTTGATTGAAGCATAGTTTTCAATAATACCATTGTGAATAATGGCTAGATTTCCTGAATTTGATAAATGCGGATGCGCATTTCTATCGCAAGGGACACCATGTGTTGCCCAACGGGTATGCCCAATTCCAATGTCACCATCAATTTTTTGACCTAAGGCAAAAGCCTCTAATTCAGAAACCTTTCCTTCTTTTTTATAAATATTCAAGGTGCCATTTAATAAAGCAACCCCTGAACTATCATATCCACGATATTCTAATCTTTTTAATCCTTTAATTAAAATTGGATAAGCTTCTCGAGACCCGATGTAAGCAACAATTCCACACATAATGTATTATTTGTCTAGTTTAGTATAAATAAGATTCAACGTAGGTTTAAATTCTGTAGCTTGACTACCGCTTCCCCTTAACATGACGCGATAAGCTCCAGGAACACCTGTGTTTAATCCCATGATTTTCAGCCTAAAGGTAGTATCTTTTTGAGAAATTACTCGTTGAAAAGTTTGAGTAAGGTTAAATTTATATTGTGTTATTGTTTGTCCATTGATAGTAGAGGTATGCGTATTTCCATCTACATAGCCTGCACCAAAAGAACTATATTCAGCAGGAATGGCATCATTGCCTTCTGTATCTGTTTTAAAAATCTGCATTCTTGGCACTATCCCATAAATTTGGTTGAAATCAAATGCATAGGGCGAAATGGAAGTAAAAATCAATTCAGCCTTATTTACAATTCTATTATCTAATGCTGTAATCGAAGGGAATTTCATGATAGCCGCCATACCAGGTTCATTTTGAATAAATAATACCGAGTCTCCATTCGGTGAAGTATTTCCTATGAAACTTTGAACTGGTGTGCCTGAATAATTTCTAGTAATTGTATTAAATCTGTTGCAATAGCTGGGATCGAAACCAAGCACATCTACAGTTGTGTCTGCAAAACCTGATGTGTTTGTATATCT
>JAGNOY010000021.1 GCA_017989935.1 Chitinophagaceae bacterium | reverse complement strand
TTTGGGGTGGCGGAGCCATGACTGCAGAATTCTCTGATACCTCAAGACCTATTACAGGGCAATTATTTCCATCAAGTACTTTCCCTAATTCCCCGTTCGTTTTTTCTAATGGCCATAGTAATATTTGCGATAGTGTTACAGGCAAATTACTTTTCATGTGTAATGGCATGATACTTTATGATACCCTTGGGAATATTATTGAAAAAGGGGACAGCCTGCACCCTAACAAATTTTATACCCATAATTCACTTCCAATTGTTGGATCAACACAAGGTTCTCTAATTCTTCCAAAAGGCAATAATGGTTTATACTATTTGTTCACACCAACCATGACTGATAGTGCTTATACTACAAATGTTGTTTGGAATTCCTTAAAAGCTCCTTATGATCTGTTTCAGTACCATATTGTTGATATGAATGCAAATAATGGACTAGGTAAGGTAATTCAAAAAAATATTCCGTTGCTAACCAATGTAGAAATGTCAAAGGTGGGCATGATGGCTTGTAGACATGCTAATGGCATTGACTGGTGGTTGCTTAAACAAGCAAGTGATACAAACATGGTGTATACATTTCTAGTTACAAAAGATACAGTAGTATTAAATAATATCCAAGGTTTTGGTGGACATAAATTTGGCTATTACGATCTTGCTGGACAAAGTTGTTTTAGTGCAGATGGTAACAAATATGCATTTGGCATGGGTGGTGTTTACGGTAATAAAGGCAAAGTTATGATAGCTGATTTTGATAGATGTCTAGGTTTACTTTCTAATCCAATATATATCAAAGCTCCTATAGATTCAACCACCTATATTTATTTAGATACCGCAGGAAAGAGAGACTCATTGATAACAGGGGTTTGCTTTTCACCGAATGGTCGTTTTCTTTATGTAGCTAAAAATTGGAATATCTACCAATACGATCTAACTGAAGCCGATACGAACTTACAATGGTATAGAGTTCAACATGGGCCAGATACAAGTGTAATTCAATATGCAGGATTTGGGCAACTACAAACAGGAATAGATGGCAGGATCTATATTGGCAAAAAAGGGGGTACAGGTAATCAAAATAGTGTAATTGACAAACCTAATCTGAAAGGAAGCGCTTGTGAGTTTTGCAGAAGGTGTTTGCGTGATTTTAGCAATAGCGGCTATGGTAGTTCATCACCACCTAATATGCCTGATTTTAATTTAGGCCCTTTACAACCTTGTTGGCCTTTAGGGGTTTCAGGTGTTTTAAAAGAATTTCCAAAACTAAGTTGCTATCCAAATCCTGCTTCTACATCACTTACTATTGAGCTCTTCACTGCGAGGAATGAAGCAGTCCCAATTGAGATGTATAATATGGTGGGTGAGTTGTTACTTAAAACTCTGATTCAATCACAAACCAAAGTACAAATCAATATCAGTACTTTGCCTAAAGGCTTGTATGTAATTCGGTGTGAGGGTATAAGTCAGAAGGTGGTGGTGGAATAATTGGATTGTTGTCTGAATTACTGATGTATTTCTATTCTGTGATTCATAATTGTAGTCGCTTGTCTGAATCATCGACGATGAAGACTACACAGATAAAAAGGATTTTCTATCAATAACATAGATGATAGTAGTCAAACGAAGAAATCAGTGTGAATCCTTGCATCTTCATCATCTGTGATTCAGATCTCATGATGGTTTGCGGACACAATCATTTCATTCATCAAAACTGACTGCTCAATTTCTTAAATGATGCCGCAGCCCCGATAGTCGTGGAAATCCCATCTCGTTCTTCAAAACGAGATGGATTGGAACAATAGCGGGAAAAGCTGCCCAAATTTTACTCTTCTTCTTTGGGAATATGCAAATTTCGAAATACCTCTTCGATTTTTTGTGCTTGCTCTATGGTATCGTCTAAAAAGTAACTTAATACGGGAATTTTTCTGACTTGATTTTTAATTCGAGCAGCCAACAATTTGCGTAAATGCCAATCTAATTCTTTGATATGCTTGAGCATTTTTTCGGGCTCGGGAATCTGAAAAAAACTTAAATAAAAACGCGCTTCAAGCAGATCTGGCGTGACTTTCACATCAGTAATTGAAATCATGCCTCCATGCAAAATATTCAATCCTTCTCGTTGAAAAATATCACTCATTTCTTGTTGCAATAAGTTGCCGATTTGTTTTTGTCGTTTAGTTTCTTCCATCTCATCAATTAAAGTGTAAATTTACGGTTTAAATCCTGAATGAAAGCAATCGGCAGTCTTTTACCTTATTTACGTGGCAAATGGAGTTATATTCTTACTTACGCCTTATCCAATTTACTGTCTGTTATTTTTTCTACTTTTTCGATGGCCATGATTATTCCTTTTTTGAATATGCTGTTCGAAAAGGATATGTATGTGGCTACTAACCCTGGTTTAACTTGGAGTAAAGAAGGCATAGCGGCTTATTTTAAGTTTTTACTTTCAGATTTTATTGCTTCTCACGACAACAACAAGGCTTATGGATTGGTCTTTATTTGTGTGATTTTAATTGTATCTACTTTCTTTAAAAACTTATTTTTATATATCGCTAAATACATCTTGAATCCATTGCGCAATGGGGTTTTGCTGAATATTCGTCGCGATTTGTATCAAAAGATTTTGTCTTTACCTGTAGGCTTTTTTACCAACGAACGAAAAGGTGATATCATGTCGCGTATGACCAATGATGTCACCTTAATCGAAGTATCCATTGTTGGTGTGATGGAACTTCTTTTTAGTACGCCAATTACAGTGATTTTTTACTTTACCATCCTCCTTTACTTGAGTCCTAAATTGTTTTTGTTCTTACTTGTTTTGTTACCTATTGCAGGACTTATTATTGGTCGCATTAGTAAAACCTTAAAACGAAGTAGTAAGCAAACACAAGAAAAATTAGGGAATCTTTTATCCATCATCGAAGAAACTTTGGGCGGTTTAAGAATCATCAAAGCTTTTCGTGCCGAAGGAAATCGCAGTCAAGCTTTCGAACATGAAAACCAACAAATTTTTGCTCTAAATAATCATATTGCTTCACGTAGAGAAATGGCCTCGCCGATGTCTGAATTTTTGGGTATTTTGATTTTAAGTACCATCATTTGGTTTGGGGGTAATATGGCTTTGAGCAAGCCTTCTGAAATTGAGCCCGGCACGTTTATCATGTTCATTTCTTTATTTTATTTTTTGATTAATCCATTAAAAAGCTTGTCTCAGATTTTTTACAATTTAGCTCAGGGTAAAGCAAGCATAGAAAGAATACAAAAAATTCTTTCTGCTGAGAATAAAATCATCGATTTAGCTGATGCCCAAGAAATGAAGGAGTTTAAAGAATCCATTGAATTTAGACATGTAGGATTTGCCTATGAAGGACATGAAATACTGAAAGATATTAATTTGACCATTCGTAAAGGACAAACATTAGCTATCGTTGGCGCTTCGGGTGCAGGGAAAAGTACTTTGGTAGATTTGATTCCGAGATTTCATGATGTGCAAACTGGAGAAATACTGATTGATGGAAAGCAAATTCAATCGATCAAAATAGAAGATCTTAGAAGTCTGATGGGTATTGTATCTCAGGATCCTGTACTTTTTAATGATACCCTAAGAAACAATATTGCCTTAGGAGGTAATACTGAAAATACCAAAGCCATAGAAGAAGCTGCTAAGGTGGCCAATGCCCATGAATTTGTGATGCAAAAAGAAGGTGCTTATGATGGACTGGCGGGCGACAGAGGTGCGAAATTAAGTGGAGGTGAAAAGCAAAGACTTACCATTGCTAGAGCTATTTATAAAAACCCACCTATTTTGATTTTAGATGAGGCTACTTCTTCTTTAGATACAGTGAGCGAACGTATGGTGCAAGATGCCATCAATAAATTAATGCAGCATAGAACCTCCATTGTGATTGCCCATCGTTTAAGCACTGTTCAAAATGCAGATGAAATTATTGTACTCGATAAAGGCGAAATTGTAGAAAGAGGCACACATAGTAGTTTGATAGCCTTAAACGGCAGATATAAAAGACTCGTTGATATGCAACAAGTACTACACTAAAACTGAATTTTTAAAATTTGTTTCAATTTTAATGATTGAGACTTATATTTGATCTTCTAAAAAACATGTTATGAAATTCTTTCTTGCCATTAGCGCTATCCTTGTATTATTTACATCTTGCAGTAAAGATTTCACTTGCGTTTGCACCTTTCCCAATAATGCGTCTAAAGATTTTGAAGTGACTTTAGAGAAGATGAAAAAGAATGATGCGAAAGTAACTTGTGATGATTACAGCGTTTTTGTGGGCAATTGCGCCTTGAAATAATCATAGCAGGCTTCAGTGGCATGCGCCATACACCCCATTGCTTTTGAATAAAGTAATTACTAATTCAGTAAGTTGAAGCGATATACATGTTTGGTATACAGTAAACTATTCGATTTAACAAACATTACAAATATTTGTAGATAAATCTGACAAATGAAATTATCCACGTATTTTTGATGAAGTTATCCCCTCTCCCACTTGAAGAAATTCATCTTAATACAACTTTTATTTTTGACTTGTTGTGCCCAACAAAAATTATTGGCTCAACAAAGCAATTATTTTCTTCAAAGACATTTAAATAGCGAAAACGGCTTACCCCAAAATTCTATCAAAGATATTGCCTTTAGCGAATCAGGTTTTATGTGGCTTGCCACAGAAGATGGCCTTGTGCGATTCGATGGAAGAAACTGTAAAGTATTCAATACACAAAATTCTGGATTGAAAAAAAACAGAATTGCTCAACTTGTACAAACAGGCAAAAAAGAATTTGCCTGTTTAACTGATGACAATAAGCTATATCAAATTGTAGAATCTGCCTTAGAAACGAGCCTTATTCAAATTGCTCAATTAAAAGAACTTGGCTCAGTAAAATATAATTTATTTAAACCAACTTCGCTTAATCAGTTTATCCGTATTTATCAAAATTTACCTGACTCTTTAATTAATAAGCGATATCAATTTCATTGCTTTGTACTCGATCAAAAAAAGTTAATCATTCAAAAGTGTAATGAAGGACTCATCGTTTACGACACTTCATTTCATTTTATTAAAAAAATTAAACTCGATAAGGTTTGGGAAAAATCATTGTTTGTAGACCATGAAGAGTTGTATTTATATGATCACGCAAAAAAATTCTATCGAATTGATTTAACTAATGGAGCGAATGCTGAATTACAAACTGTTTTTAATAATCAAGACACACTCATTGTCTCGACCTATAAAAACAATGATGAAAAATTGATTTGGGATAGTAAAATGCAAGAAGCTTTTTTCATTAAAAATAATAATTTGTATGATGTTTCGATTCGCCATAATCAAGTATTACTCACCAAAAGAGTCAATAATTTGCCTGCTTATTTAATTAAAAAAGTTTCTTATTCAAAAGATCACACATTTTTAGTTGTAGGCAGTAATGCAAATGGATGTTATATATATCACCAAAATGAATTTAAAACGATCATGTCAGCTGAGCATGATAACACCTACTATGCTCAAATTTCTATACCGGGAAGCAATTCAGTGTTGAGCGGATCTCCTGTTCAGGAGTTTACGATGAATGGCAAGAGTAAGATGATTTTGAATGAATATCTTTCAAAATTTACTTATTATTATCACCAATTCAATCAGACTTTTTGGTATGCCCAGGGTGGCTATTTAAAACATCGGGCTGTAAAAGATTGGAATAAAACTTTTCCGATTGATTCAAACACATTGATTACAAATGGCATTCAAGTAATTGCAGCCCGCGATAACCAATCCATGTATGTTTGCGGTGCTGAGTTTTTTTGTTATTATAAAATAGATAGTGGCTTAAAAAAATTAGGGGCTTTTAAATTTTCCCAGAAACGACATCAAGCCTATTGTATACTTTCAGACGGAGACTCATTAGTTTGGATAGGCACTGATGAAGGCCTTTATAAATATGATACAAAAAAGCAAGTATTTTCATTTGCTTGCCTTGAAGGCGTGATTGTAAGGGCCTTATTTAAAACCAAATCCGGGCATTTACTTGCTGGTACTTATGGTAATGGAATTTATGCCCTTGTTGAAAATAAGGCTATAAGTCTTCCATTAGATAGGCATGAAAACCTAAAAAGCACGCACAACTTTTTGGAAGACAAAAGTGGCTTTATTTGGATGAGCAGCAACAACGGTTTGTACAAATTGGCCTCAACAACCATAGACAATTTTATCAAAAAGCCTGGTCGACAACATTTTTACTATTATCGATATAGTCAATTGAATGGCTTAATCACTAATGAATTCAATGGTGGTGGTTATCCGAGTGCAATCGAAGTAAATGCGGATACATGGTCTTTTTCTAGCATGCAAGGCTTGGTGACATTTAAGCCTGATAGTATTAAATCCTATTTCAATTACGACAGCATTTATTTAGATAAAATTTATTTAGATGATAGTCATCCAATCAATTTAACAGATTCCCACATTCAACTTCCCCAACATCAGTTTAAATTAAGCGTGTATGTTTCTTCTCCAAACTGGAGCGATGAAGAAAATTTACAAATCGAATATAAGATTAATGAAAATGCTTCTGACAATCTTTGGATTCCTTTAAAAAAAGCGCAAGATCCTATAATTCTGCAAAATCTGAGAGGAGGTAGCCATGAACTAATCATCCGCAAAAAAACTGGCGTTGAGCCTGAATCTTTCGCAACACTTAAAATTGTACTACATGTTCCGTTATTACTTTATGAGCGTACATTTTTTTGGCCAATCATATTTCTAATTGGCGTGTTCAGCATATTTGGGATTAGTCGATTATCAAATTACTGGATTACAAAAAAGAAAAAAAAGTTAGAGAAATTAGTTGATGAAAAAACACAAGACTTAAAAGAAGCGATTCAATTACTAGAGGTCAAAAACGCAGAAATAAAATTTTCGGAAGACAATTTATTAAAAGAAAATGAATTAAAAAGCACCTTGCTATTTTTATTATCTCATGATATTGCAACTCCCTTAAGGTTTATTAATATGTTCTTAGGTGAACATACTTCTTCTGAGCCGGCAATACCACTTTCAGCGTCTGAATTGATTGATCTTAAAATTTCAACGAATAACTTAGAAAATTTACTTGATAACATTGTAACTTGGATCAAACAAACACATGAAAAAAATACAGAGCCCCTTATTTCATCTATAAATTTAAAAGCATTGATTGAAGATAAAATTCAATTATTTGATTTACTTTCCAAAAAGAAAAAGAACATTATACATAATCATGTTGACTCTAAAATAACCATTGAATCTGATGAATTTATTATTTCAATGGCTATACAAAATCTGTTAGGCAATGCAATTAACTATACGCAAGATGGTCAAATAATAATTGAGTATCTTGAAACAACGGAAAAAATTCAGCTATCAATTCAAGATACTGGAAAGGGAATTTCTGCCCATTTGAATCCTGTTACTCATTTGAATGAAAATAAGCATGCCTTAGTTGGTTATGGAATTGGACTTAAAATTACTGCGGAACTACTTAATTTAGTAAATGGAAAGATTACCTTAGTTCCTAATACAAATGGACCAGGAACTACAGCCTTCATTTATTTATTTAAAACAAAAACTATTTTGTAATTTTGAACTCGTTTCGAAGTAACAATATGAATTCAAGTCAAATATTAATCGCCGAAGATCATCCTTTAATTGTGAGAGGGATTACACACATTTTAAATCTTCTTACAAAAGAGCATGAAATCGTTGTTACTGATAATGGAAAAGATTTTTTTGAATTAGCTACAAAAATTCAACCCAAATATTGTATTGTTGATTTACATCTTACGGATGGTTTATCCTTAGGAAAAGTAGAAGCTTTATTAAAAATGCTCCCAGAATGTCATGTAATGATTTACACTTCATTTCCTGGCCCTGTATATGCAAAAAGATTATTTCGACTCGGGATACATGGTTTTTTAAATAAAATGGCTAAAGAAAGTGAATTAAAAAATGCGCTTTCAAAATTCTTAGCGGATGATTTTTATGTTAGTCAAGATTTTTTACCTCAAATATTCAACAAGCAAAAAACATTCGACATTAAGAAGATTAATCCATTTGAATTTCTTTCTTCAAAAGAACTTTCTTTAATCGAATACTTAAGGCAAGGCATGCAAATAAAGGACATAGCTGAACAGATGGAAATCAAACCTAATACTGCAGCCACCTATAAAAAAAGGGCCTTTGAAAAACTTGATATTGAAAATGTGGTTCAATTAAACCATTTATATCAACAATATGAAGATCAAATAACAACAGATATCGACGATAACGATTCTGATGTAATACAAAGTTGATTTAATGGACAAATCACTTCTGTAATTTTTCTTAAAATTTCCTTTCATAAAAAAATCCCGCTTCAATCGAAACGGGATTTGAATTAAATCTAATATAAATTATTTACTGAATTGAGGGATTAAGCTTTCGGCTAAGTCAACCATTTTCTTGATTCCTTCATCAGGTAAATTTCCTTTTTTGATTTCAGCTAATACATCTGGCAATCTTGAATCCATTTCTAAAAGAAACGCTTCTTCAAATTGCTTCATGAATTTCACGGGAACTTTATTTAATAAACCATTTGTTCCAAGGTATACAATTGCAACTTGCTTTTCTACAGCAAAAGGCTGAAATTGCCCTTGTTTCAAAATTTCCACGTTTCGAGCACCTTTATCCAACACTGATTTTGTAGCGGCATCTAAATCTCCTCCAAACTTAGAGAAGGCTTCCATTTCTCGGTACAGCGCTTGATCTAATTTAAGGGTACCCGCTACTTTCTTCATTGATTTAATCTGAGCACTTCCTCCTACGCGACTCACCGAGATACCTACATTGATAGCTGGACGAATACCTGCATTAAATAAGTTTGATTCAAGGAAGATTTGTCCGTCAGTAATAGAAATTACATTCGTTGGAATATAAGCAGACACGTCACCAGCTTGAGTTTCAATAATTGGCAAGGCTGTAAGAGAACCTCCACCTTTTACAAGATGTTTGATTGATTCTGGAAGATCATTCATACGTTTAGCAATATCATCCTTTCCTACAACTTTAGCTGCACGCTCTAATAAACGACTATGTAAATAGAATACATCACCAGGATAGGCTTCACGACCTGGAGGACGGCGTAACAACAAAGACACCTCACGATATGCTACAGCTTGTTTACTTAAGTCATCAAACACAATTAACGCTGGGCGACCGGTATCACGGAAAAATTCACCAATTGCCGCTCCTGCAAAGGGGGCATAAAACTGTAAAGGAGCAGGATCTGCTGCAGAAGCTGCTACAATAATGGTGTAATCCATGGCACCATTATCTTGTAATGTTTTCATTACTTGTGCAATGGTAGATGCTTTTTGTCCAATAGCCACATAGATACAATAAACTGGTTTACCAGCTTTATAAAACTCTTTTTGATTGATGATGGTGTCAATACAAATGGCTGATTTTCCTGTTTGACGATCACCGATTACTAATTCACGTTGTCCACGACCAATTGGAATCATCGCATCGATTGATTTGATTCCTGTTTGAAGTGGTTCTTTTACAGGCTCACGGAAAATTACACCAGGAGCTTTACGCTCGATTGGCATTTCATACAATTCACCTTGTAAAGGACCTTTTCCATCAATTGGTTCACCTAAGGTATTGATTACACGACCAACCATACCTTCTCCAACTTTTATTGAAGCAATACGGCCAGTTCTTTTAACTTTATTGCCTTCTTTGATGCCCTTACTTTCACCCATTAATACGACACCCACATTATCTTCTTCTAAATTAAGTGCAATAGCTTGAACACCTGTTTCAAATTCTACAAGTTCTCCAGAACTTACACCATTCAATCCATAGATACGAGCAATACCATCTCCAACTTGGAGCACAGTTCCTACTTCTTCAAGCTCAGCACTTGAATTGAAATTACCCAATTGCTGGCGCAGGATAGCTGAAATTTCGTCTGGTTTGATGTTTACCATAATTTTAAATTTTATTTTTGAGAGTTGACTTTATTATTTTTTTATCTAATATTTGGAATATACATGTTTTCGAGGAATTGCTTTCGGATATCTTTCAGATCTCTTTGAATGCTTGCATCAAACAAATTGTTATTTGACTCAAGAACAAAACCACCTATCAAATCAGGATTCACATGGGTGTGAAGATCAACTGTTAAACCTTGAAATTGTTGCTGAATTTTAGCTAGTAAAGATTGTTTAGCTTGTTCATCTAAAACTTCTGCAGTAGTTAAATCTACATCCACTATGTTACTTACCTTTTTGTACAAACTTACGAATGAGCTAATAATTTCAGGTAGAAAGAATTCTCTTCCTTTCTGAACAATTAAATTAAGGTAACTTGTGGTGATAGGTTCAATTTTGTCTTTAAATAATTCCGAAATAATAGACAATTTACGATCTGCCTTAACAATAGGACTTTTCATTAAAGATACAAATTCAGAGCTATCCTGACATACACCATGTAAACTAAGCATATCTTGATAAATAGGCTGCAATTTATTTTGCTCAACAGCGAAATCAAGTAATGATTTTGCATATCTGGCGGCTAATCTTGGATTTTGCATAAGCTACAAATTTTTCGAAAGCCCTATAGGCCATCGATCACTGTTTAATTTAATTTAATTTCTCCGGCTAACTTACTAATATAAGCTTCTTGCTCACTCTTATTACTCATTTCTTTTCGCAACACCTTTTCTGCTACTTCAATCACTAATCCGCCTATTTGATTCTTTACATCAATCATGGCTGCATTTTTTTGAAATTCAATTTGCTGACGTGTTTCGGCCATAATTTTGTTCGCCTCTTCTTTAGCAGCATCTTTGGCGTCATTAATAATTTTTTCTTTAGCGTCTTTTGCTTCTTTCAACAATAAACTTCTTTCTTCTCTAGCTTGATTCAATAAAGTTTCATGCTCGCTTTTCATATTATTCATTTCCGCTTTTACTTTTTCTGCTGAAGCAATACTATCTGCAATGCTTGATTCGCGTTCGTGTAAAGCATCCAAAATTGGTTTCCATGCAAATTTCTTCAACAAGAAGATAACAGTTAAAAACGCAATAAGCGTCCAAAAGAAGAGTCCAAAACTGGGGGTTAATAAATCCATTTGTTTCTATTTTAAAAGTTAGGGTGTCATCTTAAATCTAATGAAACACCTAGTTTATCTGAATCTCTTACGAATAAGAGTTATTTTTCTAGAAAAACTACATGCGCGGCCCTTTGCTTTGCATGTAGTTAATTTTTTGTGCCTGAAAGTGATCAGGCAATAGAATTTAGTTAAGCATTCTCTGCTTAATTTAATCCTACATTACAATTGCAAGGATACCTGCGATAACACCGAAAAGTGCCACACCCTCTACAAGAGCAGCTGCAAGAATCATGTTTGAACGGATATCTCCAGAAACTTCTGGTTGACGAGCGATAGATTCTAAAGCTCCTTTACCGATCTGACCCACGCCAACTCCTGCTCCAAGAGCAGCAATTCCAGCGCCAATTGCACCACCTGCTGAGGCGATTCCTTCTAATAATACTGTTAATACTGACATATATATTGGTTTTTAAATAACAAATTAATGATGGCCTTTACCATGGTCGTCATCATGATGATGTTCCTCAATGGCTTGACCGATGAAAACTGCGGTTAAGTTTGTGAAAATAAATGCCTGAATCGCCGCAACAAGCAATTCAAGAAAAAACATAAAAATTGTAAACCCTACTGATACGGGAACAAAGGCAACTCCAGCGACTTTGCTTAAACCGGCAAAAATAAATATCAATAAGATTATGCTTAGAATAATTGTATGCCCTGCAAAAATATTTGCAAAAAGACGAATAGCTAAAGCTGCGGGCTTAATTACCAAATTGCTCAGAATCTCAATAGGTACTAGAATAACTTTAACCCATCCTGGTACTCCTGGTGGGTTAAAAATATGCCCCCAGAAATACTTGTTTGACTTAGCAAGCATTACAACAAAAAATACCAACGCTAATACTAATGTTACAGCAATATTGCCTGTCAAATTAAATCCGAATGGCAATAAACCCAATAGATTATTTACCCAAATAAAGAAAAATATTGTGAGTAAAAAGGGCATATACTTCATATAATGCTTACCTAAAAACGGCTTTGCTACATTATCTTGAATAAACCCAATGATTGGTTCTAAGGCATTTTGAAATCCAGATGGTGCTGAAATAGCACCATTTTTCTTGTACTTTTTAGCAACTCCAGTCATCAAAAACCACAAGATAAATACTGAAATAAACAAGCATAAGACATTTTTTGTAATACTAATATCAATATCTGGTTTGCTATTTAAAACTTTTCCTTTCTCGTCTACATTCACCATACCACTTGCATCTGTTACATACAACTTCCTATCATGCAGTTTAAAATAAGAACCATTACTCTCCACAACTTCGTGTCCATGATGGAATTTAGAAGATGAAAATATGTGCAAGCCATTATGAAATAAGATAACTGGCAAAGGCACTGAAATGTGAGTGGCTTCATGTCCTTCTCCAAAGCTAAATAAATGCCAATCATAAGAATCGCCAATATGGCCAAAAATCTCTCCTTTAATATCTAATTTACCTTCAGTAGCCTGTTCTTCGGCAGCATGAGAAGCTTCTGCTGCAATTTGTGGCTCTTGAGCCTGAGCAAAATTCCAAGTGGACAATAGCACCAAAGTGGCAATTGCTAAGACTTTTACAGATTTATATATACGTACACTCATGCCTATTCTTGAATTCGGGTGCAAAGGTAATGTGTAAACATGAGAGAAAAAAGAATGGATTGAATATCTTTGCGAAAAAAAAATCTAACTGTGTTTAAATTTGAAGGAAAAGCACAAAGAACACTGAAAAACAAGTACACTTTATGAAAAAAATTATATCTATCGTCGGGGCAAGGCCGCAATTTATCAAACACGCCCCTATGCAATTAGAACTTCAAAAACATTATAATGCTTTAACTATTCATACTGGACAACATTATGATGAAAACATGAGCCATGTTTTTTTTAATGAACTTAATATGCCCAAACCTGATTATTTATTTGATATCGGAGGAAGCAAACCCCAAGGAGAGCAAACAGGCATCATGATGACAGAAATTGAGAAAGTTTGTATGCTCGAAAAGCCAGATGCCTTGCTTATTTATGGAGATACAAATTCAACTTTAGCGGGGGCTTTGGTGGCGGCCAAAATGCATATTCCACAAATTCATATCGAAGCAGGTTTGAGAAGCTTCAACAGAGAAATGCCAGAGGAGATTAATAGAATTGTAGCTGATGAATTTGCCCATCTGCTTTTTTGCCCAACAGATGGCGCAATTGACAACCTTAAAAAAGAGGGCATTGTGCATGAAAGAATATTTAGATCTGGGGATGTAATGTGCGACATGGTAAAACTAATGGAACCTAAAGTGCAAGCTCCAGTTGACTTCCCTTACTATTTTGTAACTATTCATAGACCATATAACACCGATGATTCTAATAGATTAATCAGCATTTTAAAGACACTTAACGAATTAGATAAAAAAGTTGTGTTCTCAATTCATCCAAGAACAGTATCAAGACTTGCTCAATTTGATATCGAAATTACCTCCTTTAGCAACATACAATTTGTGCCCCCAATGGGCTATACCGAAAGCATTTCTTATCAAAAATTCAGTGAATGCGTAATTACAGATAGTGGTGGCATTCAAAAAGAAGCGTATATTTTGGGGAAACAGTGTATTACATTACGCAGCGAAACTGAATGGTCTGAAACACTGCAGCATGGTTGGAATACACTTGTTTTTGAGGATTTAGCTCAAATCGCAACCATTTTAACAAAAAAACCTGGAGCTTATACCGAGGGCATCTATGGAGATGGCTATGCTGCCAAACAAATCACTGAAATTATTCAACAATTCATCTAAGCAAATATAGTTGTATTATATTTGCCCACTAATCTCCGAGGAAAATTATGTGCGGTATTGCGGGAATCATTGCAAAAGATAAAAATATTATTCGTGTTGAAACGCTGAAGCCGATGACTGATATCATCGCGCATCGGGGGCCAGATGGCGATGGTTTATGGATATCTCCAAATCAAGAAATTGGTTTAGGTCACAGAAGATTATCTATTATTGATCTTTCTCATGAAGCAGATCAGCCAATGCATTACCTCAATAGATATACCATAGTTTTCAATGGGGAAATATACAATTATATCGAACTAAAAACTGAATTACTCAATCAGGGTTATACTTTTCACACACAAAGTGACACAGAGGTATTAATGGCTTTATTTGATAGAGATCGGGAACAATGCCTCCAACTTTTAGATGGTATGTTTTCGTTTGTTTTATTTGATGCCAAAGAAAATATTATTTTTTGTGCAAGAGATAGATTCGGAGAAAAACCTTTTTTTTACAGTTATGAGAAAGGTCGACATTTTTATTTTGGCAGTGAAATGAAATGCCTTTGGGCTGGAGGCATTCCTAAAGAAGTGAATCCGAAAATGTTGTATAA
>JAGNOY010000020.1 GCA_017989935.1 Chitinophagaceae bacterium | reverse complement strand
CAGGGGTTTTTTTTACCAATGATTTTATTCCGATATAAATTCACGGACAAAAACATTTTGTTAGGAATTTAATATTTAAGAAGCAAACAAAAACCTCTACTTTTACGTCTAATTGCCAATTTAATTCACATATCATGAAAAAGCTAATTACCTTCATACATTGCACTTTATTTGCAGTTGCAGTTTTTGCTCAAGATTCAAAAACTCTTTCTCCAGAAATTAAAACGCAAATTGAAATTCTTAAAAATTCAACTCTTCAATTATCTGACATTCAAATTTCTAGAATCACTACTGTGTTAGTTGGTGAAGAAATGAATTATCAGAGAGTATTAAAATCTTTAAATGGAAATAAATCGCAATTGGAAATCCATTTAAAAGAACTCAAAGAGCACAAAATTCAAAATATTAAAGGTGCTATGACTCCGTTACAAAAAGAGATTTTTGATAATTTAAAATTGGATTCAAAATTTAATTAATAATTACTTTATAATCAATCCTGTATAGGAATTGATTAACAGTTAAATCAAATTGTGGAATACTATTTGATGTAAAGTAGACGTTAGAAGAAGACTAATATAGATAACCACTAAAGACTTAATACAATGAGACAACTTAAAATAGCTACTCAGATTACCAATAGGGATAGCCAAGCAGTAGAAAAATACTTGCAAGATATTAGCAGAATCCCAATGATAAATGCCGAGGAGGAGACTGTTTTAGCGCAGAAAATAAGAATTGGCGATGAAGCCGCTTTGGATAAATTAGTAAAATCTAATCTTAGATTTGTTGTTTCTGTTGCAAAACAATACCAACATCAGGGATTGACTTTGAGTGATTTGATCAATGAGGGTAATTTAGGTCTGATCAAAGCAGCCCAAAGATTTGATGAAACCAAAGGATTCAAATTTATTTCCTATGCCGTATGGTGGATTCGTCAGTCAATTTTGCAGGCATTGGCAGAACAAGGACGTCTTGTCAGGTTGCCACAAAATAAAATTGGGACCTATAACAAAGCTAATAAAGCCATGATGGCGTTTGAGCAAGAAAATGAAAGAGAACCTTCTGTAGAGGAGCTTGCAGGGATATTGGAAATGTCTGAAACAGAAATTGCCAATATTTTTGTCACGAATTCACGACATACTTCATTAGATGCGCCAGTGCATGAAGCTGAAGATGTAAGTATGGGTGATTTACTTACTGGAGCAAATGATACAGATGATACTGTGATCCAAGATTCTTTAAGAGAAGAAATAAGAAGAATTTTGAAATCACTTAGTCCTCGTGAATCAGAAATTGTGAGTGCTTATTTTGGACTAGATGGTAATGATGGAACTACCATTGAGCAAATTGGCGAAAAGTATGATCTTACCAAAGAACGTATTCGTCAAATAAAAGAAAGGGCTATCAAAAGATTGCAAAAAGCGAGATATAGCAAATCATTGAAATCTTATTTAGGCTAAATAAATTTTTATACAGAGGGAGCAATTCCCTCTTTTTTATTGTTACAGGGAATTATCTCAATGATAATATCGAATTTTAAAAGAATGTCCTCCCCAGTTCTATTTAGTCCATTCCTCAAATTTGTTATTTTACCATAATAAATTGATTTGAAAGACATAATATTTATAGGCTCGAGAATAATGAGGTAAATAACTAAGATTTACTGAAATATTCTATCCATCATATAGATATTAATAGAATTAAATATCTAGAGAGTAAAGCTAGCCAGAATCAATGAATATAAAAGTACCCTTTGCATTCAAACACTTTATTAAACTGATGATAATTAACCTTGCTTTTGTTTGGATTATTTATTTTTTAATTATTTATATTGGATGGATGTATATTGGTTCGGAAGTGATGGCTAATATGAGATTTTTGTCAGCATTGGGTATTGTTTTATTTATTTGGATGTGCGCAATGATTCCCTTGTTTATTGGATGGAGAAAGTATAAAAATTTGAATACCTTGAATCGGGAAAAAATGCGTAATTATTTTTTTATAATGGCTTTGAATTCAATAGTTGCGTTGCTGTTGATGGGGATTGTTTTATTGAATCCATAAGAATTATGTAGATTTTTCGTGCGTTTTTGACTCTAGAAGGCAGTTCCCATTGAATGATTTATACTTGAAATTAAAGTTTATTTCATGATGCAATTTTCCAAGTAAAGTTTGTGGTTGAAATCTTTGGCAATGCTTGTCTTTTTGTTGTGTTTTTCTAGTCAGATTTTTTCGCAATATATTCCCATGTAAAGCTTTGCATTGAACATTGGTTCGAATACAGTCTTAAGCAGTCCAAAAGTATTACTAGGCGAATTGGGATTGGACAATGAACGTTATTCACTTGCCTTATCTTTTTCATTTATGTTGGCTGCACTAGACAAACTATATTACAAGGAGAAATTCAACTTACACAACATACATTTTCTAGCGCCTTGCAATTTGATGAAGGTTTGAGTTTTGGCAAGTATATCCTTAAGTTACACGTTGGAAATGAATCGGCCTACTTTAGAATTTTATTGAATCGTGAGAAATAATAAAACAATCGCTTGTTAGATTTTTGCCGTTTATCCTTTCACAAGTTCATTTACTCAAATAGAATGACTAAAAACAATATGGGTATTATATTTGTGAAATCACTAAAATTACTATTATGAAACACATCTATTCATTCGCTTTTGTATTGTTTGTTTTGTTTGCCTCATCAGCTCAAGTGAAGGCACAAACCACAGGAAGTTTTGATACGACAATTACTTTTATGTCTGCAAGTAGAGCCATTAGTTTTCATGTACCTTCTACTTACAATGCTTCAAATTCTTATAGACTGATGGTTTGTTTACATGGACTAGGAGATAATAGCGCCAATTATAGAAATGCCTTAATCATTAGTTTAGGCTGGGCAACTTATTTCCCAAATACTATTTTTGTTTGTCCTGAATCAGCCACTACCAGTTCCGATTATTATTCAGCAACTGGTACTGAACAAATTATTCTTGAAAGCATCAACTTAGCTAAGGCAAAATATAATATTGATCCTGCTCAAGTTGTTTTGCAAGGATTTTCATTGGGCGGAAGAGCAGCCTTGCGCTATGGTTTAGACCATACAGCTGATTTTGAAGGCTTGTTGCTAAATACACCCGCTATACAAGGTAGTAAAAATGGTATCAATGGTTTAAGTTATTATACTTTTAATTATGCAAATGCCAATGATTTACCAATTTATATTACACATGGTGCCACAGATGATTTATATACTTCACCCATTGATAGCATGGTTGAGCAACTAATTTTAAACGATGGTGTGATTCATTTTGTTCGTGTACCCGCTTTAGGTCATGCGATTCCTTCTTATGCACAAATGCCTATGGTATCTACCTTTTTTACCAATCCTACACCAGTAGATTATGATGTAGCCATTGCACAAGTGAAGATTCCTAATAGAACTTGTCAACCTCAAATAACGCCTGCTGTACTTGTTCATAATGTAGGTTCTTCAACTTTAACTTCCATAGAGCTTGAATATACTTACAATGGAAACACTTTAACTCATACTTGGACAGGAAGCTTAGCCCCTTTTCAACATAGTTATATCAATTTACCAAGCTTGAGTTTGGTTAGTGGGGCAAAGGATCTTGAAGCTAAAGTTAAATTTTTGAACTTGTCGCATGCAGATACTGTAACTGCAAATAACCAAGCGCTTAGCACCATTCAATATGCCGATCAAGGAAAGAATTTGCCATTTGCTGAAAGTTTTGAAGGCACTAATTTCCCACCTGCAGATTTTGTTTTTGAACGTGTGGGTGATGATTATACTTATTTCGATGTGGATGATGTTGTCTTTAAAACTGGCGCCAAATCCATCTATGCTTTTAATACAATTTTATTGTTCGATAATTCGGGTAGAAAAGCAGAAATGCTTTCTCCTGTATTAAATTTATTAGGTAATACCACACCTAATATTAGTTTCGATATGGCTTACAACTATCAACGTTATACACCGCCTTATTTTACGGCAGATACAGATTTTACAGATACTTTAGAGGTCCTTATTTCTACAGATTGTGGTAATACTTATCAATCCTTATACAGAAAGTGGGGGAGCCAATTAGCTACTTTTGCAAATCCAATTTTAAATCCTTTAAATGTACAAGCTTGTTTCATCAATCCGAAGGATACCAATTGGAGACATGTAGAATTGGACCTAAGCGCGTATGCAAGTGCTACTGAGGCTGTCATTAAATTTAGTTACACTTCAGGGTTAGGTGGAAACATCAATATTGATAATATCAATTTTTCTACAACACCTTTGGCGCTGAATGATGTCAATCAAGCTTCTTTTCAAGTGTATCCTAATCCTGCGAACAATCTTTTTCATATCACAAATGAAACGACTCAAATCAACGAAGTTTCTTTGATTGACTTAAGTGGAAATCAATTAAGCCATGCAGTGAAGCTACAACTTGATGCACATCATTGGCAGGTAAACACGGAGGCACTCGCTGATGGAATTTATTTGTTGAATATTTTTACTGAGCAAGGAAAGGAAGTTAGAAAAATTCATGTGCAGCATTAGAATTAATTAAGTTTTTATTTGGGTGGCAGACACGCTATCACTCATACTCCGCTTCCGAATCGGCTATCAAGTTTCTAGAAGAATTAAAAAATAGTGAAGCCTCTCGGAATGCGGGGTATCCGCTCTATCGTTGCCACGGGTTTGGTAGTTCAAATTAAATAATGAATGCTAAAATGTGTTAGTATTGTTAAGCTGGAATTTTATTATTACATAAGATTATTTCAATGCTTATCCGTTAAGCTACCTAACGAAAGTAATAAACTCAGTTGTGATCTATCTAATACCAAAATATTGAATAAAATCTTCATAGAATATACGGCCTAAGATTCGAGGCAGCTAAAAATATTGAAATCGAAGCCAAATTTTTATCCACTGTTTGAGCACAAACGAATGTTGCTATATGGAGAAAATCATTAAGTGCGAGTTTGGATAAAAGTGGCGTAGATGAAATTATTTTTATGCCAAGAATCTTCAGCCTAGACTTTTTGCTCAACTTTTGCGTCATGGCAAAAGTGGAAATACATTAGGGTTTCTTTGCGGATAATCATAATTATTTCTTTATGGATCGCTATGTTGTTTCTCTCTTTATAACTAAGTGAGGTATTCACTTTATAAAATTGCAATCTTGAAAGATTCGGAGGGTCCTCGAACCAAATCATACGGTACCTTGTAACAGACTCGGGGGCATAAAAATTATTCAGAGGTAACGAATACTTTATGTAAGTATTTATACAACATAGCCATTGAAATAATTAGCACGGCGTAAGGATATATTGAATTATACGTAGCTCCGCGACCTGAATAAATAAGTAAAGAGACAGCAGAAAGTGGTAAGCAAACAAGTATGATTTTTAATGAAGTCCATTCTTTTTTGTACCAAAGAAAAACCATTAGCGGAAAAATTAGCCATCCAGCATTGGGAAAAGGTAAAGTAGTTTTTAGAAGAATCCAACACCGTTTAAGTAAGATTTGACCATACCACAATGGATCATGTTGTATGCTTCTTAGTACTTCATTTTTCATGATACTTTCATAAGGAAGTATCTCGTCAAATTTGATGTAATAGAGTTTGGCTGAATCGTAAAATAAATCTGTTTGATATCCACCCGAATAGGGCACCTCGATATGGTAGTTGTTTTTTAAAATGGGTAAAGCATGTTTGTATCCAGTTCGGTCGTCCCATGCATGATTATACTTCGTATCAAAATCTCCTAAGCCGCAAAATACATTATGCCAAATTTGATGTCCAGCAATTCTTCCACCCGTATACACATGACCGCCTGCAGATTTTACTATGGTTGTAGCATGTTCAAATTTATGGTCGAACCAAGTTTGAATACTTTTTTTTGTTCCCCAAAAAGAAAGAAATATGATGCCTAAGCAAGTAATTTTTTGGATTAGATTATAAGATGGAATAAAAGTAACTACCAATAATAATGAGAGTATGACTATTGAAATTTCGTTTCTGATTTCACTGTGAAAAGAAATCAAGCAAACAGCAAGAAGGCATGATAGCAGAAGACGAATCAATGATTGTTTTGGGTTGAAAAAAAACGGAAGCATGATGCCAAGTACAAAGAAGAATGTGCTATGTAAGAGACCAAAAATATTTTGGTTGGTAAATATTTCGTAATGATAATAAGGCGTTGAAAGTATAAGTAAACATGCAAGTAAACCAAGAAGCGGATACTTGATTTTCCAAGTACCACGAAATAATACAAGCAAACCTAAAGTAAACATGAGTGCATTGAATAAGTTGAGTGATGGCTTCTCAGGACTTCCATTGACCCATGCATTAGGTAAAAAAGCAAAGATGCGGGCATGCTCACCTAAGCGCGACCAATGTTTATATTCCATGATTAATTGATCGCCATGATACTTGATTTCATTTGTTGCTGCTTGCTTAGAATAATTTAGTTGCTGTTGTTGGGTGGCCAGTGGAAAATAGCCCGTATAATAATAGAAGTAAATAAATTGTTTGGCATACTCAAATTCAAAACCTGAAGCATCTTCTCTGCTTTGAATATGTTTTGTAAAATTTACTTGTCTAGATCTTACATAAAGTAGACTAACAATAGCCACTAAAATTCCAAAGCCAATGAATAATCCTTTTATTGAATTTAAAAATAAATTGACATGAGATAATTTAGATAATATAGGCCGCATGTTAGGTTACTTAAAAGATTGAATAAGTTGTTTTAATTGTTGTGCCCAAATACGATATGCGCTGGCTTTAAGATGTATGCCATCTTGTTGTACAAAGTCGCTTCTAAGAAATCCGTTTGCTGACAATAATGGAGTTAAATCAATAAGTTGAATATGCTTTTCAGTTGCATACTTTATGATAGCTTGATTCACCCCCCAAACTTTTTCGTTGATGCGCAAGGAGACAGGATAATTTGCATGCACTGGTAAAATAGTATGAAGTATTGGGGTGATTTTATATTGACGAAAGGTATCTACAAGTTGCTGGATATGCTTCAAGGTTTTAGCAGGTGCAAGATCAAGTGCGATATCATTGATGCCACCTTCAATACATACCATACTTGGGTGTAAAGAAATTACTGTTTGAATTCTGTGCAAATAACCTGCAGTGATGTCTGAACCTATACCTAAATTTGCTATGTCATTTCTTTCTAAAAGTTCATTCCAATTTACTTTGTAAGTAAGCGAATTACCAAGCATGGCTATTTTTACAGGTTTGTTGTATAAAGTGTTTAAGTCAAGTTGTTCGGAGAAATTTGGATTCTGACTAAATGAATAATTAATATTGTTAGATACTTGTTGAGGTTGTTGATTGTGTTTTCTGTCTTGTTGCCAATGTATGAATATCCAAACAATCAACAATGCATTTGTTCCGAGTAAAATCCATGTTGTAAGCGTGTATTTATTTTTGAACATATATCATTAAATTACTTCTTCGGTTTTCGTTTTTTAGGTTTGCCGTACTTAGCAAGCATTTTATCTTTTTGACTTACTTTACGATTTACTTTTTTATTCTTTTCAGATTTTTCATGAAAGGCTGGACCTGCTTCTTCTCTTTTCGGAATTTTAAATGGAATAATTTTCATACGCACCTTAGGTTTTTCGTCTTCGGTGAGAATATCCGAAATTATAAGGTCTTCGGGCAATAGCGTAGGAGAAATTTGTTTCTTCATCAGCTCTTCTATTTTCTCAAAATCAGGCATTTCTTTTTCGGTGACGAAGGTGATAGAAATTCCATTTTTATCTGCGCGGCCTGTTCGTCCAATTCGATGTATATAATTTTCAGGTACCTCGGGTGTATCAAAACAAATCACATGAGAAACATCTTCGATATCTAATCCACGTGCAATAATATCTGTGGCAATTAAAATTTTTGTTTGACCTTGTTTAAATTGATTGACTGCGTTGAACCTAAAGTTTTGTTCTTTGTTCGAGTGTATGATGCCTACTTTTTCAGGAAATTTTTCACTTAATGGAAGGTATAATTCATCAGCCATTTTTTTTGATGCTACAAAAAGCAATACCTTATTCATGTTTTCGTCTTCAGCTAATAATTTAATTAATAGATTAACCTTAGTATTGAAATTAGGCACATGATAAATTATTTGTTCTATTTGATCGAGTGGGGTACCAGTTGGTGCAGCTTCTATTTTTTCAGGATGCTGAAAAAATTCATGCATGAGTATCTCAACTTCTTCGGTCATTGTTGCTGAAAACATCAAAGTTTGTCTTTTGGTTGGAAGCACTTCAAGTAACTGATTGAGTTGAAATCTAAATCCAAGGTGTAGCATTTCATCGACTTCATCTATCACTAATCGTTTTACATCTTTGGTTCTTAGGGCACCTGTTTTAATCATATCTAATAAACGGCCAGGTGTGGCAACTAGTAAGTCTGCTCCTTTGGCTAATTCATTACGATGGACACTTAAGTTTACGCCACCATACACGCCAAGAGCTACAAAGTCCATATATCGACTAAGTGATTTAGCTTCTTCAACAACTTGCACAACTAATTCGCGGGTGGGCACAAGGATGAGTGTTTGAGGGATTTTGTCTAGCGTATGTTTATATTGTTTAAGTATGGGTAATAAGTAAGCAGCAGTTTTTCCGGTACCCGTTTGTGCTATGCCACAAACATCTCTTCCTGACATTACTACAGAAAAAGCTTTTCGTTGAATTGAAGTGGGTTGGTGATAACCTATTTCTTCGATGGCATGCATAATAGAAGCAGGCAAATTAAAATCGGAAAAAGTCATAAATGGGGGAGTAAATTTTCACGAAAGATAAATCAAAATGATTTTTCATTCAGATAAATATGCTTTCTTGTTTGAGGACAAATGATTTAGACGAAGCCACTAAAACTATTCTGAAGCTTGTTTGCCTATATGTCGATAAGTATAACTATGATAAATATGTCTGCGTGCAAAACGTGTAATTGTGGGTGAATTGACCATTTTCACATAAATGCTTTTGGGTACACCTAAATATTCATAACTATTTCCATCTTGAAAGGTAATTTTCAAATTTTGTCCCTTATGCACAAAGTCGTCAATAAAGGCCGTATTAGTTAATTTAGTATATTCTTCTAAATTTAGTTGTTTGGTTTCAGCGGCAATACTCACCAAAAAATGATACGCTTCAATAATGGTTTTACTTTTGATTTCTGCAGCAGTTTTTCTCTCTTCATCATCGATAATTTTGTCTGGATGCCATTCCTTAATTAAATTTCTATAAGTGATTTTTAATTCCGAAAGTTCGGTATCCTTATTGGCATTAAATAATTTTCGATAAATTTGAATTCTATGCATAATCTTCGTTTTCTTAAGGATTGACTAGAAAAGAACTTAAATAGAATTTCTGACAATCGTGCGCGAATGTAGGTCTTTTGGTTCAACAATCGCTGTTGAGGCTCATTTGAAAGCAAAACAAATAGTTAATTACCTTGAATGGAAATATAATTTAGCTCAAAAAACATGGCTCAAATTCCTTCAAAAAAAGCAATATGTTTATATTGTGATACTTTTTCAGGATGCAAATTCAGATCAGCTTTGAGTGAACATTTAAATGAAAATGACTTATGAGTAAGAAAAATCAGAAACAGAAGGGCACTGTCGAAACTGCCGAATTGAAGTCAGACCCCATGCCTGTAACAAATATACCCCCAAAAGGAATTTTAGATAAATTGAGTTCAGGTTGGCTACCTTATTGCTTCATTGTTTTATTAGGCATCTTGTTGTATGCGAATACCTTTAATCATGAATTTGCCTTAGATGACGAAATCATTATTTGCGAAAATCCATCTATACTTAAAGGCATGGATGGTATTGGCGAAATTTTTAGCAGCGATATTTTTGATAGCTATAATAAATCACAAGGCGCAGAAGCAAGTTTAACAGGTGGAAGATACAGGCCATTTTCTTTAGCCACCTTTGCAATAGAACAAGAGTTTATAGGCACTTTGCCTGATGGGATACAAGATCAATCATGGGATTTAAATCATAATGGAGTGGGTGATATCGAAGAAGATATAAATAAGGATGGCTTATACAATATGAATGATGTCAAAGTAAAAGGGATGTCTTTTCGGCATGTCAATAATGTGTTGCTTTATATTTTCAGTATTTGTGTACTATATATGTTTTTTGTTCGCTTCTTTTTTAAAGATAAAAAATGGTTGGCTTTGCTCATTTGCTTACTTTTTCTGACTCATCCCATTCATACAGAAGTGGTAGCCAATGTAAAAAGCCGAGATGAAATACTTTCCTTGATGTTTATGGTTTTAACCATGTACTGTACTTTTAATTATGTAGAAAGAAGAAAGCGCTCTTGGATGATTTGGTCCTTGTTGTGTTATTTTTTCGGACTACTCAGTAAAGAATATGGTGTGACATTGTTAGTCATTTTACCCGTGTCGTTATATGTGTATTATAAACAGATGAGTTGGAAGCAAATTGCCCAAACTTGTGCTGGACTATTACTCACCTTCATCATCTATTTTGGTATTCGCAGTAGCATGGTTGCTAGTATGGCATCGAATGCGTTTCAAGAAACTGACTTACTCAATAACCCTTATTTATATGCAACAGGTGGACAAGCTTTAGCTACTAAAATTTTTATCAACTTGAAGTATGTATTGATGCTTATTTATCCAACTAGCTTAAGTTGTGATTATGGATTTAATTCTATCCCATATCGATCTTTTTCTGATCCAGCAGTTTGGGGAAGTTTGGTTTTATTAATTTCATTGTCGTTGTGTATACTTTGGGCAATAATCAGAAGAAACAGTTTGGTGATTCCGCTATTGTTTATTTTAACCCATCTAGTGTTGGTCAATAATTTCTTGTTTAATATTGGTGCTACTATGGGCGAACGATTAGTATATCATTCTTCTTTAGGGGTTTGTATTTTACTCATTTATGGTGTGTATTATCTTGGCACGCAAAAATTCAAATTACCTGACTATACTGTATGGATTATCTTTTTACCATTGATGGTTTTATATAGCATTAAAACTTTTTCAAGAAATCCTGCTTGGAAAAATGATATCACCTTATATTTTACAGATATCAAAACACATCCAAATAGTACTATGTTGAATGGTAATTTATGTAAGCATTATTTTGATTTGAGCCTATTGCCTGCGAACAAAGAAAGAAAAAATGTCCTGTTGGATAGCTCTTTGTTTTATGGAAGAAAGGCTATGAGTTTGTATCCAAAGTATGCAGTCACGCTAAGAAATATGGGCGTTGCCAAAGTCACTTTAGGCGACATGGATAGTGCCGCATATTATTGGTTGAAAGCCAAAGAAATTACGCCTAACGATAAAGTGCTTTTAGGTTATATAGATAATGCTGCTGGTAAATTTTATAATGATGGCAACAAATCATTTAAGGAAAATAATTTGCCTCTTGCCTTAGTGCAATTTCAAAATGCACATGAGATCAAACCTAATGATCATAGACCACTCTATTTTTTAGGTATGGTTTATCTCAAAATGAATGATAAAGTAAAAGCAAAAGCCATGTGGAATGAAGGACTCAAGTATGCACCCAATGACCAAGTGCTTAAAAATGCTTTAATTGGTTTAGGAAATTAAATCTAGATCAATTCAATTTTCTCCATTATATCACCAGCAACAATACTATCTAGTACATCTAATCCATCAATCACTTTGCCAAAAGAAGTATGTACCCCATCAAGATGGGCAGTGCCTTGTCTGTTGTGACAAATAAAGAATTGTGAGCCACCAGTATCTTTACCTCGGTGCGCCATTGACAATACACCTCTGTCATGAAATTGATTGTCTGCTGATGTTTCACACTTAATCGAATAGCCAGGACCTCCAGCGCCTGTGCCATCAGGACAACCTGCTTGCACCATGAAATTAGGAATCACTCGATGAAATTTTAAACCATCATAAAATTGTATGCCAATTAATTTTTTAAAGTTGGCCACGGCGATGGGTGTTGATTCGTCATAAAGTTCAAAAGTCATGACACCTTTATTGGTATGTATTTTCCCTTGTGTTCGTTTTGTTTCTGACATGTTCGATTTTTTTTGCGAATGTAAGTCGAATTCCAAATATGCCATAATCAATTTTCATGTCAAGCAATTGTCATAGAATTGAAATTTATTTTTATGTATTTACATGCTAAGGTTTTTTTGACTTGCTGATGCAGAATATGTTGTAATTTAGCCAATCTAATTCCCCATTTTATGACTAAATCATCTATCCTTTCAGGCTTCTTATTAATTCTAATATCAATGGCTGCTCAAGGACAAACTTCTAATTTGGCCATGAATAAGGCTACAGACCCAACCACTTACTATCTGTCTACAAATAAAAATTATTACGTTCCTTTTTTTATTAAGGATATGGGACCTTCTTTTAGTAGTATAGTGAAATATGCTTATTCTGTAAATAATGGACCCATCATTAAGGAGTCTACCATCGTGGATCATAATGATGCATCAAATTGCGTAAACGGAGTTGGTTACTCAGGATATAGAGTAACTTTAAAATCGCCCTTGTATTGTTCAAGTCCAGGATTATACACGTTGAAAATTTGGATTGATAGTATTGATGGATTTCCTGATATCAATCATAGCAACGATACCTTGTGGCGTAATTTCAAAGCGATGAATAATGTGCCTGTTCGCAAAGGCTTAAATGAATATGCCTATCATGTTTCATGCGGACCCTGTGGTGAACACGGTACCGCTTTCAATGAATTTTTAATGGCCAGTTATGACGATTATATGGTGAGTGTTAAATTGCATGCATATGCCCCAGGAGGTGCTTGGGGAATTTTCAATTGTCCAGAAGCCAAAGAAATTGATTCAACCATAGATGGAATTACCCATCCGCAAATGTCTTTCAATCGAGTCGATTTAGGACCTTATGATAGTGGCTTAACCTATTATCCTTATCCAGGATTTTGCCCTACTGATTCAAATTTTGTGATACGTGATATGGAATTTGCCAATAAAGTACCATGCGATTTAACTATTTCTAATTATACCTTAAACAATACTACCAATATTTTATCTTGCCAGATGAATGCCAAATTCATTGATGCTATGTCCTTCTCAAAAGAAATGAGGCTAAGTTGCATGTTGGTAGAAGATAGTATTTATTATTACCAAGCTAGCAACGGCACCCATCCTATTGATTCGGAGTACCATCGATTTGTGCTTAGAAAAGTGTATGGCGGGTCATGGGGTAGGGCAGGCTCAGTACCTGCATCAGTGACTGCGAACCAAACTGTTAACATGAGCATTAGTGATACTTTATCGAATGTATACAATAAATCAAGATTGTATTTGATTCCAATACTTCAAGCCTATACAACAGCCTCTGATTCTCGCGAGGTAATCAATGTGCGTCGATATAGAATGAATCAGTTGAATGTACCTGCGGCCTTGGAAGATTTTAATAAACAAGGGGGCTTCAATATTTATCCAAATCCTACTCAAGATATGGCTACCCTCACATCAACAACAAATGAAAAATTTAAAGAATATCATTTATATACTATCGATGGCAAGTTGTTACAAACAAGTAAATTCAATGAATCAACTTCTTGTCAAATAAATTTACAAGCCTATCCTGAAGCTATGTATATCCTTCGTGTTCAAGGGCTGTCGGGACAATGGTTTACACTCAGACTACAAAAAGGTCATTAGTATTGAATCTGTACAAAAGTGGTGTCAGCGCTACTTAAATCTAGCGTGTCAATATGCGCAAATTGGGTATCTTTTCTGAAAACTCTATATTCTACAATCACTTGTTTGGCTAAGGCATATGAATAGGATGTTATGAATTCATTCGCTGTTGAACCTTTGCTTCCAAAAAGTTTTCTTGATAAATAAAAAGGGGCATAATTGGGTTCTGGAATTTTGGTAGAAACTAACAAGGTATCAAACATAGCGAATGGATTTGAAGTATGGGTTTGTATCAACAAGGTTCTTTTTTTATCGGTATAAAATCTTGTTACATTCAAATCATTTTCAGCTTGCGCAAAAAGACGCATCACCGAATTATCTTGCACTACCAATTGATATTTTAAAAAACTAGGGGGCGCTATCAACTGTTTAAAATAAAAATATCCTTGTTCGTCTGTGATGGTAGAATCAAGAATTATGTTATTGATTAAATCATTCATTCGACCCGAAGTATCGGCCTGCTTGTAAGCCCAAGTATCTGGTGAAACGACCACGTCGGCTGCGGTTTGCGTTAAATATATTTTCACTTTCTTTTGTGGGATGCCTGTGGTGTAATCTACCACTTGTGCATAAAAATCGCGGGTGTCGATGAGCTTGGAATTTCGTTGACAGGCCAATAATCCAGTAATGCCCATTAAAAACAAGCCAGATATAAACTTCATACACATTTGTTTGGGCTAAACTAAGCAAATCATTTTATACTTCGGTCATTTTTGATGTTAGCATTTGGGCGTTCCCCCGTTGAAGTATTGTATTCAGGTCTTGTATTTTCTTCGGGGGCGGGCCTTTCATTGCAAGTCCTTTTCCGATTCGGCTGTATGGTTTCAACTAGAATTGATGTCCGTGAAGCCTCTCGGAATGCGGGCT
>JAGNOY010000269.1 GCA_017989935.1 Chitinophagaceae bacterium | reverse complement strand
TAGGCATGGCTGAGGGTCAAGCACTTATTCAGGAAATAATGAGCAAAATGCCAACCATGAAAGAGGGGAAGCAAGTGATATTTTGTCCATCGTTTACAACCCTTTATCATGCAAAAGAAACTTTAGCAGCTCATTCTTCTAAGCATGCATTTATTGGAGCTCAAAATTGCCATGATAAAAATTCAGGCGCTTATACTGGCGAAGTGTCTATTTCGATGTTAAAAGAAATTGGCATTGAGCATGTGATTATTGGTCATTCAGAAAGAAGACAATATTTTAATGAGTCTAATGCCTTTTTAAAAAGTAAGGTTGATGCTTTAATCGAAGCGGGCTTGCAAGTTATTTTTTGTTGTGGTGAACCATTAGATATAAGGGAATCCAATGAGCAAAATCAATTTGTGTTAAATCAATTGCAAGAAAGTTTATTTCATTTAACTGCAGAGCAATTTAGCAAGCATATAGTAATTGCCTATGAACCAATTTGGGCCATTGGTACGGGTAAAACAGCTAGTACTGAGCAAGCACAAGAAATTCATGCCTATATCAGATCTGAAATTGCTGCAAATTTTGATCAAACAGTTGCAGAGAATTCAACCATTTTATACGGAGGTAGTTGTAATGCAAGTAATGCTGCTGAATTATTTGCCTGTAAGGATGTAGATGGTGGTTTAATAGGTGGTGCTGCCCTCAAAGCAGAAACATTTTTACCTATCATCGAGGCAATTTCACTGGTTTAACGAACCACAATATCTTTTAAGAAAGTTTCTCCAAAATGTTGATTGAGTTTGGCTAGCAAGAGTACCTTGTTATAGCTTAATTCATTGCGTAAAGCAGCCACATCTGAATAGATATAAAGCACGCCTTCATGAATTTTGAGATCTCGCGTGTGTTTAGCTACTGTTTTGCCCATTAATTTTTCCCAATCTTCTTTTAATTTGGTGACTTGATAACGATATTTCCAATTGCTTTCCTCGAGCATGCGATGAATAGCTTCAGACATTGAATATTGAGGCATAGTCGGTTACTTTTAATGATTTGAGACAAATTTTTGAATATCAGCCGGTGTTATATTGCCATCACAAAGAATGATTAATCTTTCTAACACATTTCTTAATTCACGAATATTTCCAGTCCAATTATAATTACTTAAGGCTTCAACGGCTTTTTGATCGATCGATAATTCCTTCATTTTATAATCGTTGCATATCTGGGTAATAAAATGTTTAGTCAAAATTGGAATATCTGTTCTTCTATTATTAAGGGAAGGCACATGAATTTGAATCACGTTTAAACGATGAAAAAGATCCATCCTAAAATTTCCTTGCTCGATTTCCTTATTCAAATCTTTGTTGGTAGCTGCAATAATCCGAACATTGACATCAATATCTTTTTCTCCACCAACACGAGTAATTTTACCTTCTTGTAAAGCTCGCAACACTTTAGCTTGCGCATTCAAACTCATATCGCCAATTTCATCAAGAAATAGGGTGCCACCATCTGCAAGTTCAAATTTCCCAATTCGTTGTTTAACAGCAGAAGTAAACGAACCTTTTTCATGCCCAAACAATTCACTATCTATGAGTTCAGAAGGGATAGCTGCACAATTTACTTCTACTAATGGCTTTTGTACGCGGTTGCTTTTTTCATGTATCCATCTTGCAACAAGTTCTTTTCCACTTCCATTGTCTCCTGTGACTAAAATTCTGGCTTCGGTTGGAGCCACACGGTCAATGGTTTTTTTAATATCTAAAATAGCTTCACTTTCTCCGATGATATCTTGTAAGCCACTGACCTTTCTTTTAAGTGTAATTGTTTCTTCAACTAAGGTAGCTTTTTCTAAGGCGTTTCTAAGTGTAATCAATAACCTGTTTAAGTCAGGTGGTTTTGAAATATAATCAAAAGCACCTTTGCGCACTGCTTCCACTGCAGTATCTGTACTTCCGTGTCCAGATATCATAATAATAGGAACGGTAATGCCTTCTGACTGAATTTTTTCTAATAATTCTATTCCATCAAGCTTAGGCATTTTTATATCGCTCAATACACAATCATATTTTTTTGCCTTAATCAAATTAAAAGCTTCTAATCCGTCTACTGCTTCATCAACTTTGTATCCTTCAGTAACAAGTATTTCGGACAACGCTTTGCGTATACTTTTTTCGTCATCAACAACTAAAATTAGAGACATGCAATGGGGTATTTAACAGTAAGTAAGAAGTCTAAAGATAATATTTACATCGAAATACAAATAATTAATACATTGATTTTAATTTTTTTTCTGATTATCTCGCCACTCGTACACCCAACTACTCTGTATCATTTCTAAATGGCCTTCATTACATTCTTCTTTCTTACCAACAAATCCTTCTAGAGTTAATACCCATTCTAATAATTCGGTAAATCTGATTCGGTATATTTTAGACTCTCCAAATTCGTCCCCAAAACGTTCGTAAAGTTTTAAGGCAATATCTTCATAATCATTCCAATGTATAGGTGGTTCGTAGGTCATCTTTAGGTTGTTTTGTTATTCGCCGTGTATCAAACTTTGATCAGGAATGGTGATTTCAAGTTGCCCATTTCCTTTTAAAAGAACGCATTGACAACTTAATCTTGAATTTAATTTCGGGTTACGCGCTCTATCAATAAAATCTTCTTCTTTATCTGTAATTTCTTCCACACATTCTCCTCCATTCTCTAGGTAAATGTGACAAGTACTGCAAGCACAAACCCCACCACAATTATGATGTAGATGAATATTATTTTTTATGGCTATTTCTAAAATACTATCATCCACTTCGCAGTTTTCAATAGAAATTGGTTCCTTTCCCTTTTGCTCAAATTTAAAATGAATAGTATACATGAAATTGTTAAATAATTCGAGGGGCAAAGTTAATCGCAAAATTCAATTTGACGTGGATTTAAATTAGAATATTCTAAAACAAATAGATTTTTCACATTGTATTTATGTGTCAGGTCTTCAATTGAATTTGAAGGATTATTTTCTTCAATTTCGAATATGTCATTATATTAAGCAGATGAATATGTTGACAAATGAATTTCTTTTTTCTTTGGGCGGCACGCACGCTTTTGCTACAATCCACGCGAGGCGCATGGGATTTTCGCGTCAATCGTTGCCGCAATACAAGCTAGTCGTCATAAGTATGTTCAGAACTTCTAGGCATGTGTTATGGCTTCATCAACTCTTTCACCATCTTCCTAGCCTGCTCACCTGAATCTTTACCACTCAGCATTTCTGCCAATACATTGATACGTTCTTCTTGAGTCAGTATTTTTATTTGGGTATGAAGCTCACCGATTGTGTTAGCTTCTTTATAAATATATACATGCTGATCTGCCTTGCCTGCTATCTGAGGCAGATGAGTTATACAAATCAATTGATGTTGTGCAGATAACTCTTGCATGATTTTTCCTACTTGTATGGCAGTTTCACCAGAAATACCCGTATCAATTTCATCAAATACCAAGGTAGGCATTTGGGTGCTATGAGCCAACACAGATTTGATACAGAGCATCAATCTACTTAACTCGCCCCCAGAAGCCACTTTCGAAACTGGCTGAAATTTGCCAGCCTGATTCGCATCAAAGAGAAATTCAATTTTATCTATGCCTACATAACCAAGCTCTATATTATGATGTGTAATTTTCATCATCGCATTGGGCATACCTACTTTCTTCAGTAATTCATTCACTTTTTTCTCAACACCTGGTATTTGCTTTTTTCTAGAGAGAGAAATACTATTTGCTTGAACTTTTAAGGAAATTAATAACTCATCTATTTGCTTGTTCAGAATTTCTTCCTGATCATCAGCATGCACAGCCTGATTGATTTTTAATTCCAATTGTGTTTTTAATTCAAGCAGTTCTTGCGTAGTTTGAACATGATGTTTCTTTAATAGTCTATTCCCTTCACTCAATCTTTCTGCAACCTGATCTATCTGGGCT
>JAGNOY010000270.1 GCA_017989935.1 Chitinophagaceae bacterium | reverse complement strand
CGCGACTCATGAGTGCTCGGTTATATGCGGGCCAATTGGTTGTGCGGTAGATTTTGTGTGTAGGCTTCTTCATTTGAAAATTATATCGCTGAAAAACCCTTTACAGATAGGTTTGTGCAACAAAGCCACTTCAAGATCAAGTACTTAAAATTATCAAAATGGTAAAAAGAATAAATTTAAATCGTTAAATAGAAAATCATGTAAAAATACTCAAAATCTTGCAATAAGTACAATCGCAACGTAAGATGAGAATTGCAGATAAGTCATTTTAAATTCCGTGTACGGCAAATTGCATTACATGGAACAAACCCACAATAGTTACAGCTATTGTGGGTCATTATCCCCTGTTCTCAACTAAGTTATAAGAAAAATACCCCTATCATTCGATTGATTCCTTTATATAAATAATAAAGTAAATATTTGTTTTCCATGAAATTTTATAAAATTCAGTATTAGACCTGTAGCGAAAACTTATCAAACGAAGTATTGGTTAATCTTTTTCTTCAACATCTTCCTTAAACTCAAACAAATCATTCATCGTACAGTTAAAGTATTTACATAACTTATCGGCGACTGGCAATTCAATACGTACAGCACGATCATAATACATACTCGTGAGCGTATTGCGATTGATGCCTGTCGCACGTACTACATCACTTAATTTTAAAATTTTTCGATCGCCCATGAGGCTGGATAACTTGCAAGTAATCATATATCAATTAATTTACAAAAAAATAACCTACTAAGAGTTATTTTAAGTTGTTGACTGAGTAATACCCTGCTATATTTAACCTACAGCAGATCATTACAACTTATAGAAAGCATAATTCATCTATTTCAACTAAATTATAACTTTTTAAATGTAAGGATTGAAGCTGTATTAGATTATTTTGTGGAGATGACCGCCATGTTGCCAAATGAATTATTGATCAGCCAGCAAGCTCGTGACTTAGGAAATCAATTAATTAAAGAAATGAACATCAATAGAAGTTACGGAATGGCTAATTTTCTTGGAGTAAATACTTGCTATGATAATCATCAGGCTGTACTTATTTGGACATTTCAACTTCTTGAAAGGGAACCTACCTTAAACGAATTAGCAGAAATTAAAAAATATTTTCTTTTAATCTTTCCAGATAGTGTTTATCAATTAGCCTAAGTTGTTTTTAAAAATTATTTTCAGGGGGGGATTACCGGATAGTCTGATAATTCTGAATAAGATCATAATCCGCTGACGTTTAACTAATATTTACGAAATTCCACACTGACTGTATGGTGGATGGTACTCCATCGAGGTATAGAAACATTGGCTTAAAATAGGATTCAGGTTACATAATAAAAAAAGTCCAGAATTTATAGGCTTAATCTGGACAAAAAGGAAACTAAGAAAAAGAAATCTTGCTTAAAGTTAGGCAATCACTCCATGGAATTTCGTAGCAACCCAATCTGCAATCATAGAGCCCGCATTGGGAGCTATACTTTTCTATCAACGATGTACAAGCTATTTTATACTATGTACGACAAGGCATGGGGGTGGCATTATTGCCTGACTTGATCCTAGACACTATCACTACGTCTCCCGATTATTCTTAATTTTCGATGGGTATATTCATCCTTTTAATGACTGATGTGTGCTGAAAAAACAGGAGGTTTTAACTTGGTAAACCATACATACTCATCAGGAGTTTACCATGAGCAAGAAACACAAGACGTATACGGCAGAATTTAAAGCTGAAACCATCAAAGCAATAGAAGCCATTCAAGGCAATGTATCTAAAAACAGCTAGAGAACTCGGCATTTCCATACAGACCCTTTCGCATTAGAATAATAAGGCAAAGGCAGGGACTTTAGCTGGTACTAAATAGTATTCATCTGATCTAAACGCTTTGCTCGAAGAAAATAAGCAACTTAAACAGCAGCTTAAATCCGCTGAAATGGTGAAATGAAACGTGAATTTCTAAAAAAGGCAGTAGCGTACTTTGCCAAATAAAGTCAGTAAGGTACGCCTATGTGAAATCCCAAAACACTTATTTCCGATTATTTTGATGGCACGATTACTTCATGTATCAGTTTCACGCTTTTATGATTGGCTAAAACGAGGTGTGAATAAACGATTAGTTCAGGTGGCCTAACTTAAATAAAAAGTCTCAGACAAACCGGGTACGGTTCACTATTTTTGTCGTGTACAGAGAGTTTTTCTATATAAAAGTATGATACTCACCTAGCCATTACTTAAATAATCACCCCACCACTGCATCATTTCAGTCCGTTGAACTAAGTAATCAGCATGATTATAACTGGCACGGGTACGGTTCTTATCAATATGTGAAAGTTGTGCCTCAATCCAATTATCTTGAAATAAACCTGAGTCATTCAAAATGGTACTAAAAGTGGAACGTAGTCCATGAGAAGATAGTTGATGTTTGCCATACCCCATCTTACGTATGGCCATATTTAGAGTATTAAAATGAATCGGTTGATTGTGATTGCGAGGGCTAGCAAAAAGGTATTTTTCACCGTATGACCACTGCATGACGTCTTTCAAAATCTCTAAAGCCTGATTTGAAAGTGGAACTAAAAAATCTGGAATCTCATGGCCTAATATGACTTTTCGTCGAAACTGTTTAATATGCAAGGCAGGTATTTTCCATATTTTTTCATTTAAATCAAAATGATGAGGCTCAGACAATAGCAATTCAGCCCCTCGCACTCCAGTATATAATTTAAACATCAGTGCTTTTTTAATAATCGGATGGGCATCCAATTTTTGTAATTTATACTTAAAATCAGATATATCCTCCGCTTTCAAATACGGATAATTCTTCTTGATTTTACTGTTAATGGCGATTTTATTTAAACCATGCGCGATGTTGAATTCACAATAACCCATCGCTACAGCGTAGTCATAAATTTGGTTCAAATAACTACAAGCTTTCTTGACAGGTTCTTTTACTTGGCGTCCCTCTATTTTTTTGATTACTGAAACCAGGTCATAACGCTTGATGTTTTGAAAAGGTAAATCCTGAAGGTCTGGATAAATATCTTGCTGTAAGCATCTTTCTGCTAACTGTAGTACACCACAGCGGGGTAGATCGTTGAAGGCATTCCTCAGTTTGAACTGTAACCACTCCTCCCCGACCTTACCAAAGGTGATGACATTAGAGGCAGTATCATGTTCAAAACAGAAATTATTGTCTTTAAAGTCATCTCTGACTTGTCGTGCCTTTTTCAGCGATAAATCAGGATAAAGACCTAACTGAATGCGTCGACGTTTTTTAGTTTGTGGATCTGTATAGCGATAGCACCAAGATTTTCTTCCACTCGGCTCAATCTTCAGGCTAAGCCCATCTTCATCGGATAAAAAACAGGTTTTTTCCTTGCAATGAGCTTGGCGAACTTTAATTTCAGTAAGACTCATGGAATTTAAATGAAACCTAATAAGTGGTTGATTGGATCAATTATATCAAAATAGAACGCTTTATATATGATGCGTATATTACGCATCACATAAATATTTATATATATGTTTTTTATAAAAATTATTGTGAGTGTGTAAGTTAAAATAACCAAAAAAGTAACCATTGTTAAAGTCTGTATTAAGCTACAAAAATCAGTGATAGTTAATCACTATTCTGTAATGAGTTTGTTTTACAGACCTCGTAACCGAGCCTTAATTATCCGAGGCAATATTTCTATCTGGTTTGATTATTTGACTCAATGGTATGCTCATCCGCAAGAAAAAATGGATCAAATCAAACTTAGTCCAATACAGCTATATAACACTGCTTAAGGTATGTCGATATTGCCATTGGCTATCCAAAAAGGGCTTTGTTGCACAAACCTATCTGTAAAGGCTTTTTCAGCGATATAATTTTCAAATGAAGAAGCCTACACACAAAATCTACCGCACAACCAATTGGCCCGCATATAACCGAGCACTCATGAGTCGCGGAAATATTGCC
>JAGNOY010000268.1 GCA_017989935.1 Chitinophagaceae bacterium | reverse complement strand
ACATTTAACAATGAGAAATTCCATTTTATACATCTTTGTATGTCTATTTTCTTTGTCGGCTTATAAAAAAAGCAGCACGAATACCAATACGAATACACCTAATCCAATTAATAATGCAGCCATTGCAGGAAACTGGGTTTTGACCAATATGACACAAACCAATGGTATTTATAAAGAAGATGGTTTTCAAATCGGTAGCTATACAGCCTCATCTTCCAATTATATAGGTGGTTTTTTACTAAATAGTGATGGAACTTATGCATCGAATATTGGTTATGATTACCAAGTGACCTCTATTTTTCCTCCTGATCCTGATACGTATGTAGACAATTTTAATATTCCTGCTCAGTCAAGTGCTGGCACTTTTTCTTACAACACAACAACTAAGCTTTTAACTTTTACGGTTGGAGGACAATCTGTTTCTTATACCGTTCAAAATTTAGGAAGCAACAATTTAGAATTAACCATACAAGTGAGTAGTTCTGATAATAGTGGTGGTGTTTTGGAAGAAAGTTCTAATACGACTCATTTGTATTTTACTAAATAAATTTCCTTTGCAATTTTAAACATGACAGGGTCCCCAAAACTGCGCTTCACTTGATAACTTAAAAAATTGGGGGCATAAAAAAAAGTCATACCAATTATCAGTATGACTTAAAACGAAAAAAAATAATTTACTTAATTAGCATGGCATATAGCTCATCTTTAAGATGAACTCTTTTCATTCTTAGTTCATTTAAATGCTCATCAGTTGTTGATTCTGTGGCATTTTCAATTCGATAAATATGATGATCAACTTCATTATATTCATCAAATAATTTCCTAAAGTGTGCGTTTGATACTTTTAATTCAGAAATTTTCTCTTCATGTTCTGGAAATTCATGGCGCAATCCGTGTTTGTCTAACATATGTATTTGTTTTGTTTTTAATGTTTTGGTTTGTGGCAGCAACTCATTTCTTGAGTTTCGGCATTTAGTCCTGGGCTCACATAAGGGATTCCTAAATTTAAGCCACGTAAAATGAGTAATACCCCAACAAAAATAGAAATATAATAAGATGACTTAGTAATATATTTTCGCCAGGCAAAATTATTTTTACTTTTTAAGATGATGATTGAAGTGAGTGCCGGCATGGTACCCAAACCAAAAAACACCATAAACAACATACCTTGTATCGGTGTTGCGGTTACCATAGCTGCAGCTAATGCCGCATATACTAAGCCACAAGGTAGCAATCCATTTACAAACCCAAAAGCGAAAAAATATATAGGTTTTGGATTCACTTCCATTTTTTGGTAAATTTTCGCGAAGCCATTTTGCAGGGGTAAGGTCCATTGCAATTTTTGTTTTAGCATAGGCAACAAGGTAATAAGTAGCAAAAACACTCCCGACAAAATCGAGAGTATTTGTTGCCACTCTAACAAAACAAAGGTTTTACCAAGTATGCCCACAAACAATCCCATGATGGCATAGGTGCTTGTTTTTCCTACATGGTAATTCAAATTAGCTAGCCATTTTTGACCATTTTTCACTTGCTGAAAAGGCATGCTCATCACCAATGGACCGCACATGCCTATACAATGCAAACTACCAAATAAGCCAAGAATAAAAGCTGGAATCAGAAAATTCATTATGAACTAAAATTAAATTCTTGATAATAATTTTTGTCCTTCGTGTAAACCATCAGCTTCAAGATATAGTTACCTCTGCTCCAATCTTTGGTACTTACGGAATAAACTCCTAGATCATTCTTTTCTAATTTCACTAACTTATCTTTTGAATCATCTGCTTTATTATACACTTGCAAATTGGCAGAAGTCATAGCTAATTTCATATCACCTTGCAAGCTAAGGACTACATCGTGATCAGTTTTTTCGAACAAAATTTTATCGTTGGATGATTGAGCATTCATTTTTGCATCAATCAAATCTTGATACACCAATTCTTGTTCGTAATAATTTTGACTAACCATCATTGAAGGGTTTTGTGTACATCTAAAAACTAACCAAGACATAAACAAAACCATTCCACCAAATCCAACTAAGATTATATTGCCTGCATGTAGTTTCATAATAATTAAATTTAATATTCGCCAATAAAAGTGATTTTCTTAGTCTGAATGATTTTATCACCAGACTTGACATAAATTTTCAATTTTTCCTTTCGTTTAGTGATATGCGCTTTTGGTACCTTGATAAAAAAGGTTTCTTCACTTTCTACACCCGACTTCAATGAATCTAATTTCTTTCCAACATATTCAATCGTGGCGCTTTTGGTATCCATTTCAAGATGATAAGGTTCAGTAAACCCACTCTTACTTACTATCTTAATTTTGTATAAATTGCTAATCGTACTATCCGCATTTTCTTGCAAGATTTGTCCACCAACACGCAATACTGTAGCATCGAACATACTTCTGGTAACAAGCAATCCTATTAAAATACTCAATAAAATAAGTAGCACTGCACTGTATGCTTTAATACGATAAGTTAACTTAGGTTTCACCCCTGTAGCCACATCATTTTCGCTAGCAAACTTTATCAGATCTGGAGCTTGACCTACTTTCTCCATCATCATATTACAAGCATCAATGCAGGCTGTGCAATTGACACATTCTAATTGGGTGCCGTTTCGAATATCAATACCTGTTGGACAAACATTCACGCACATTCCACAATCAATACAATCGCCTATTTTGTTTTCCGTAGCTTTTCTTTTCTTAGTTCGAGGTTCACCACGTAGGTAATCATAAATAACCAAAATAGAATTTCTGTCAAGCAATACACCTTGCAAACGACCATAGGGGCAAATTACAATACAACTAATTTCACGAACAAAGGCGTACACTGCATAAAATGCAAAAGTAAATACGCATAATAATGTAAAACCAAGTACATGAGAAGAAATAGGTTCTTGAATTATTTTTTTCAATGCATCCAAACCAATGATATAAGATAAAAATGTGTTCGCAATGATAAAAGATAAGGTAAAGAAAATGATATGCTTCAAGATTTTCCTCACATACATTTCTGTGGTCCATTTTTGGGCATCAGCAGTTTGTTGTTTATTCGCTGGGCCTTCGATCCAAAATTCTATTTTTCGAAACACCATTTCCAAGAATATTGTTTGGGGGCAAGCCCAACCGCAGAATACTCGCCCAAATATTAGTGTGAAGACAACCACAAAAAGCAGAAAAACGAGCATTCCAATTCCAAACAATACAAAATCTTGAGGCAAAAATACTTGTCCGAAGAAGATAAATTTAGAACTTGTTACATCAAATAAAAACAAGGGATTGCCATTATATTTAATAAATGGCAATCCGAATAATAGGACTAAATAGAATATACTAAAATAAGTTCTTAAGTTATACAATTTGCCTTTGGGCTGAAAGGCGTACATCCACTTTCTTTTGCCTTTTACGTCTACCGTGGATATCTTATCTCTGAAATTTTCTTCAGATTGGGTATTAAATTCTTGCACTTAATTTTACTTATTTTTTTGTTGTGGTATCCGTTTTTGTAACATTGGTTGAATCTGCCGCAGGTGCTGAAGCTTCTTCAGTATATAATTCACCTTGCTTTTCTTTAGGAGTAGGTGGGTTAGTACCTTTAAGGGTTCTAATAAAACTTGAAAGTTGTGCAATCTGACTCGGTGAGAAATCATCCTTCCAAGGTTTCATTCCTTTTTCTTGCCATCCGTATTTAATTGAATAGAAGATATCTTTAATGCCACCTTTGTGAATCCAATAATCATCTGTTAAGTTAGGGCCAACGCCACCTTGACCTTTATCACCATGACAAGCAATACAATTCTTGGCATATAGTGCGGCACCTTCTCCAATTTCTGCGTCACTCAACATAACTACATTCGTTTCATCTACATTATTAGCTCCTTTTTTCAAATAATCTGCTTTTTGTACTTCAGCAATTTCATTGGCTTTTGCTAATTCTGTAATTTGATAAGATAAGGTTTCTGCAATTAACATT
>JAGNOY010000267.1 GCA_017989935.1 Chitinophagaceae bacterium | reverse complement strand
AACTTCTTGCTCATGATAGCATCTTGCTTACCATTCTTTATTTTTTCTCCAATGGCGCCTTTAATTTTATCTGCATTATCCAAAATATTCTCCATGGTTCCATATTCCTTGAGTAGTTTCACGGCAGTTTTTTCACCTACTCCTTTAATGCCAGGAATATTATCTACCGCATCGCCCATCATACCTAGAATATCAATTACCTGAGATACATTTTCTATATCCCATTTTTCACAAATTTCTTTTACACCTAAAACTTCTGCTTTGCCTCCACCTGTGGCAGGTTTGTAAATAAATACTTTTTCATTGACCAGTTGACCGTAATCTTTATCTGGTGTAACCATGAATACTTCGTAGCCTTCATTGGCGGCTTTAACGCTCAAGGTTCCGATTATATCATCAGCTTCATATCCGTCTACTTCAATAATTGGAATATTAAACCCTAAGAGCATTTTTTTTATATCTGGCACAGCTGCTAAAATATCTTCAGGTGTTTCTTGACGATTAGCCTTATACTCAGCAAAATCAACATGTCTTTCAGTCAATGCTTTGGTATCGAAACACACTGCTAAATGAGAAGGCTTTTGATTGTTAATCAAATCCATCAGGGCATTTAAAAATCCGAATTGGGCATTGGTATTTTTCCCAGAACTAGTTACCCTAGGACTTCTTATGAGTGCATAATAAGCACGAAAAATTAAAGCAAAAGCATCTAACAGAAATAATCTTTTATCCATGAGGTGAAAATACACTCATTTTGCGAACCTCCTATAAATTTTTCTTCGGTTTTATTGACCTAAGACTTTAGCATCAAGGGTAAATTTCATTTCGCAGCGAATCTTGGTGTTTTGTGGAATTATTTGGTCCGTCTTAAGTACGACTCGACTACTAAAATAATCTTGAATGAGATAAGGTTTTAATTCAGTGCCTTCCATTTGCATGTCAAGCGTTTGGTTTATATCATCAGTAATTCCATTCACATAAGCGACTTTAGCTTCAGTTAAATTGTTGCCACTAATATACACTTCAGCATCTGTTAGCGGATCAAATTGTTGAGACATGGGCGAGTCGATAAAAATTTTAATTTCTTTGACAGTCATACCTTCAATCAATTCCCTACTTGTATTATTCGCTGCTAATCGACTTTGAATATTTGTTTCTATACTATCAGCCCTTAATTCTAAGTTGTTATACACGCTATCAGTGGTGGGCAATGTATAACTTGCTTCATAGTTTAATGTGATATGAGTTAGTTGATCTAAGGTTTGGGCTAATTTGGTACAAGCACTAAATAAAATTAAAGCTGGGATCCACAATACTCTTTTCATGCTGTTATACTTTTTATATAAATTACTGTACAAGTTAGTAATTGGAATCAAAAACCATGCCTTACTTAGGCTTAGCCAAGATGAAGCAGGAATATTGATACATCAAGGCTCATTTTTCTTTGAATGACTGTATATTTGATAATTATGAAAATTGTGTTGGTTAGTACAGACATATTAGCAAAAGCATTTCGTGAAATGCCTTTGAGTATTTATAAGAATGATGTTAATTATATTAGGCCATTAGACAAGGATATAGAGGAAGTATTTGATCCTTCTAAAAATAAATTTTTTAAACAAGGGGCTTGCGAAAGATGGTTACTTGAAGATACTTCAGGAAAATATATTGGCAGATTAGCCGTATTTATCAATAAAAAATATACACAAGATCAACCTACAGGCGGCATTGGTTTTTTTGAATGTATAGATGATCAATCTGCTGCAAACTTTTTATTTGAGGCAGCTAAAACATGGCTTGAAGAAAGAGGGATGCAGGCGATGGATGGACCTATTAATTTTGGAGAACGTGATCGTTGGTGGGGGTTACTTGTAAATGGTTTTGATGAGCCATTATATTGCATGACATATAATCCACCTTATTACAAACAATTATTTGAAAATTATGGGTTTCAGCTTTACTTCAATCAACTTTGTTTTGGCATGGACACAAGCACTCCCTTGAGTGTCAAAATGATGAAGTGGCATGATCATTATGAAAAGGATCCTGATTATCATGTTGAACATATTCGTAAAGACAATTTGGACAAATATGCTTCTGATTTTTCTATTATCTATAACAAGGCGTGGGCAAGGCATGGTGGGGGAAAAACTATCGAACTTAAGCAGGCTAAATTGATTTTTTCGAAAATGAAGCCAGTAATTGATGAGAAAATCACTTGGTTTGTATACCATAATAATGAACCAATTGGCATGTGGGTAAATATTCCAGATTTGAATCAATACTTCAAACATTTTGATGGCAAATTTGGTCTTCTCCAAAAAATACATTTTTTATATTTAAAAATGACAGGTGCTTGCAAACGATTTGTTGGAGTAGTTTATGGAATCGTACCTGAATATCAAGGAAAAGGAACAGATGCTTATATGATTGGAGAATGTGCTAAATATGTTCAACCAACACGTAGGTATGAAAAATATGAAATGCAATGGATAGGTGATTTTAATCCTAAAATGGTAAATCTTGCTCACAACCTAGAGGCCCATGAAGTTAGAAGACTTACAACCTATCGCTTTCTCTTTGATCGTTCAAAAGAATTTCAAAGACATCCTATTCTTTAAAAGAGTTGATTGAAATTGAACTAAAGTAAACCATTTATGAAATCACTTCTTAAATACACATTTGGTCTTTTTACCATGTGGCTACTTGTATTTCTTTTGTGTAGAATTTTCTTTGTACTGTATCAGTTCCCTATTGGCGAAAAAATAAAACTTCAGTCGGATATTTTCCACGCTTTTTGGAAAGGCTATCAGCTTGACTTATCAGTGGGAGCTATGTTAGCCTTGTTGCCCATGACCTTTGCCATTTTATTTTATATTTTCAAAAAAGATATCTTCAAAAAAATCGCTTTCATTTTAGTAGGCGCCTTTTTATTAATTTACACCTCTACTGCACTTGGTGATGCAGGATTGTATAAGGAATGGAATGCCAAACTAAATATGCAAGCCCTTGAACATTTTAAAAATCCTGCTGAAGTATTCAAGACGCTTTCTACAAAGTTGATATTATTATTTCTAGTCCTTCTTTCAATATTCTCCGTGCCATTTTATCTTATATACAAACGATTTATCCATACTCAGCTCAATGGTCTTTTCACAGAAAAACTCAAGTCACGATTGGCAAGGGGTGTAATTTTTTTTCTAGTTGGTTCTGGCATCGGCATTATCACGATACGCGGTGGAATTACCAATATGCCAATCAATCAAAGCATTGCCTACTTTAGTAATGACGTATTAGCCAACGATATAGCAGTAAATCCTTTATACAGTTTGTTGCAAGACATGACTATTAAATCAAATATTCCAGACACTTCGATCTATAAACTTAGGAGCAATGAGGAAGCAAAAGAATTGATTCGAGATGATTTTGAAGTAACCAAAGATTCTACAATTTCTATACTTAATACACAAAACCCAAATTTAGTTTACATTTTCTTAGAAAGTTGGAGTGCCGATAATATCAGTAAACTTGGTGGCATAGAAGGATGCACTCCTGCTTTTAATGAATTATGCAATGATGGCTTGTTATTTACCAAAGCATATGGCGAGGCTTATGTATCTGACCAAGGCATTCCAGCAGTTTTGAGTGCCTACCCCTCCGTCAGCAGAATAGCCATCGTAAATCAAGCACACAAAGTACCTAACCTACCATGTATAAGTGAAGATTTAATTTCAAGAAACTATTCTTCTTCATTTCTTTTTGGTGGAGAATTAGTTTATGGTAACTTAAGGGGCTATTTGCTCGAAAAAAAATTTACTGATTTAATAGAGGTATATCAGCTAAGTCAATATCCAATGGGCAAATTAGGTGTTCATGATGAATATACTTTTAAAGAACTTCTGACTGTGTTAGGGAAAAGAAAAGAACCTTTTTTACAAGGCTACTTTACTACAAGCACTCATATGCCTTATGATTTTGTTTCTACAGATAATTGGC
>JAGNOY010000266.1 GCA_017989935.1 Chitinophagaceae bacterium | reverse complement strand
TACCATTACAGGTTCAATTATTGGGGTAGGAGCAACAAGAAGATTAAGTGCTGTAAGATGGGGTGTCACAGTAAGTTTACTTTGGGCTTGGGTTTTAACCATTCCTATTAGTGCTATCCTAGCAGCTTTGGTTTATTGGATCTGTAGCTTTTTTATTAGATAATTAATTAAAGATTCAACACAAAAGCGTGAATCATTAGAAACAAGCTTTTACTTATAGTATCATTTATCTTAATTACCTTCCTCTACACTTAATAAAATTAAACTTTGATTCAGTTGGGCGTAATTATTATACAACAGAATATGTTTAAAGTTTTTACGTCTTTCAAAACAAATTTCATCTTGGTTTACTAAAGATACAGGTACATGTTGTTCTTCTAAAATTTTAACAGCTAGCCAAAATCCAAAGTTAATCGCGGTATCATAATCCCCACATAAATGTTTGTAATATAAGTTGTTCGATAAAACGAATATTTCTTTAATGTGGGTATAATATGTTTTAGTAAAAATATTGCCATTTTCACCTTGCATGATAAAATCAATATCTTCAATACCTAGACCATTTTTTTCTAGCAAATGAAATATTTCATGTTCAACATCTTTTTTTTCTGGATTAAAAAGTGTGGCTACATGTTTAACCGCTACACAAGATGATTTTGGTTTGTATTTAGATACAACATAAAAAGAACTTCCTTCTCCTGCGATGCTGCCCTCAGTGTTGCTTTTTAGTAGATCCTTACTTTGAATATCTTCTTGCTTCCAATAGTTCCAATGCTTTTTAATTGTAAAATGCTCTTGAGTCATTTCATCAAAGCTACCTAGCAATATATTTTCAGCTTCATCTTCAGCAAAAAGCAACTGTGCATCAATCAAGGTATGCTCAAATGAGAATCCTCGATGCACATAAGTTACATTGTACGAGTTGATTTTCTTATTTAAGGCAATCATGCCATTCAACTGATTATAGGTGGAATGAATAAAATAGGTTGCATTCAAAGCAGTTTCTTCATAGTCAATTATAGAGCGTAAAAATTTTTCAGTATCAGACATACATCCTTTTCCGGTACCTACAAGAATTGCATCTACTGAATTAAGCCCAGAACGTTGCAAACATTCAATGGCAGCAGTAAAGCCAATTTTTAACCCTCGACTCATTCTTCGAATTTGAACCGGATTGATATACTTTGTAAAATCAGGTTCTATACAAGACAATATCTTATGTTCATAATTCATTATATTTTTCAAACCTTCAAGTCCTTCAAAACTAGCTTGAGGCGAAATACAACATGAAGTATGAATATAGAATGGTTTCATCAGTGTGTCAATAGGTTGAAAAAATTAAACTCGCATTATTGCCACCAAAGGCAAATGAGTTACTCATAACATGTTTAATTTCAGGAAGAGCTTCAAATTTAAGTTGAGGAATGAGGGCAGAATCTGGCATGGCTATGTTGAAATTTAAATTACCAAATACACTTTTTTCTTCAAGTGCCATCATCGAATAACAAGCTTCGACTGCGCCCGCTGCAGCTAAAGTATGCCCTGTATAACATTTAGTGGAACTGAAAGGAGGTAGTTGTTTAAATAATCTTTTCATGGCATTGGATTCAGACTCATCATTGGTTAAGGTGGCTGTACCATGCGCATTGATGTATGAAATATCAGCAGCCTTAAGGCCAGCTTTTTTTAAGGATAATTCCATCACATGAAAAGCACCTTCCCCTGCAGGATTCGGTGCTGTGGGATGAAAGGCTTCATTATAATTACCATATCCGCTTAGAGTGGCTAATGGACTTATACCTCGCTTCAAACCTTGAGCTTCGTTTTCCATAATAATATATGCTGCACCTTCTCCAAGGTTTAATCCATTTCTATCCGCGTCAAAGGGACGACAATGCTGTCTGTCAATATTTTTTAGTGAATTAAATCCATTAATTGTAAACCGGGTTAGTGCATCAGTACCGCCACAAATCGCCATATCTATCATGCCTTGTTGTAACATTCTTGCACCCAGCATTATTGCATTCGCAGAAGATGAGCAAGCTGTGCTAATAGTTGTGACAAAATGCTTGATTCCAAAATGATCGGCTAATCTATGCGTACAGTCTGCACAATCTATGGTGTCAGCATAACTTCTATAATCACCTTTATTCTCAAGTACCTGATAATAATACTTTTCTACTTCACACATGCCTCCGACAGTGGTGGCATTAAATAAACCTATACGAAATGCGTGGTTTTTGGGTATCTGAGCTTGAATCCAAGCTTCTTGTAGGGCATGCATTCCCAACAATGTTGTTCTTGTAAAACCTTCTTTGGGAGATTTATCTAATTGTGCATGTAATGCTTGATTATCTAATTTAACTTCTCCAAATGGAAAGGTTTTTGCATGTAGAGTATCTATTAATTCAATTGAACTTAATCCATGCTGCTCGTTAGCTAATTTTTTAAAATTGCTTTCCTTTCCTTGCCCTAATGATGTAATAATCCCATATCCGCTTACAATCAGCATTTCATACTAAATTATTTTGTACGATGTGCTGCAATATACTGAGTCATTGCTTCGATTGATTCCATGGCTTTACGTCCTTCTCTAGCGTCTTCTATTTTAATTCCATAATTACGCTCAAGTAAAACCATTAACTCCAAAGAATCAATACTGTCTAACCCTAAACCTTCACCAAAGAGTGCCGCGTTGTCATCAATTTGATCTGGCGTCATTCCCTGTAAATTGAGGGATTCTATAATTTGAGTTTTTAATGTTTGTTTTAAATCTTGTAATTCTTGCATAATAGTTTGACTTAGTCCGCAAAAGTATAATTATTTAATAAGATATAGCATATAAAATAAACAAATATTCAATAAATAATGAAGGTTTTACCTTCAAAATTCGCTTTATTAAATGGCATCAATCATTCTTTATCAAAGCTTTTACATCATTCTAATTTACGGCTTGATCTGTATTTTATGTTCAATTTGAATTAGTTATTTTAATTTTTCATTAGAATCCAATCAAGAAGTGCAGATATTCTACTCTTGGTATTGTTCTTGCTACAATTCATGAGCTAATAAATAATTAAACTAAAAATTGCATTATGCCTAGTATTAACAGAAAAGATTTTTTTCTCGAACTCTTCAAGAAAAATAAATTTGAATCATCCAAATTCACACTAGAAAAGGATGCTGCTTTCGAAAAATACGCCAATAAGGAATTACCCTTGAAGGTAAAAACTACTAGAAGTGGAATCACACAATATGCAGGTCCTTGGACAGATCCACAAAAAATACACTTACTTAAAAGAACCATGTTCGGGGTCGCTAAAAACGATCTAGCAGCTATTAATTCCATGACCATGAGTCAAGCTGTAGATGCCTTAGTGAATGCACCTTCTACCAATCCATCACCACCAGTTAATTATTATCAGAATATCGAGCCTGACACACAAAATGTTCCTTTTGGACAAACATGGGTCAATACACCTTATGATTCGGTAGGTACCGTTGGCTACTATCGTTATCTATCAGTTCAAGCATGGTGGATGAATAATATCATTCATCAAGGATTAAGCATAGAAGAGAAGATGATCTTGTTTTGGCACAACCATTTCGCAACCCAAATGAGTGCTGTCGGAGAAAATAGGGTTTATTATAATCACCTAAAACTAATCAGAACGCACGCCCTTGGAAATTTTAAAGCCTTTGTCAAAGCCATCACCAAAGATGCCATGATGCTTATTTATTTGAATGGTTATTACAACAATAAATATTCGCCAGACGAAAACTATGCTAGAGAATTACAAGAATTATTCACCATCGGCAAAGGTTCAAATTATTATACTGAAGATGATGTACAAGCTGCAGCAAGAGTGCTTACTGGTTTTAGGTTAGATGTTACCAATTCGACCAACTATTTTTTTGATGATACCTGGCACGATGATACCAATAAAACATTCTCACCATTTTATAGCAATACCATTATCAATGGTCAAAGTGGAGCC
>JAGNOY010000265.1 GCA_017989935.1 Chitinophagaceae bacterium | reverse complement strand
AGAGAAAATCTACAATTTAAAGATGGTTTTTTTTGCAATGATGAAGCGCATCAGCGAAAATTGATTTCAGCAATTAGAAAATATCAACCGACCATTGTTTTAGCCAATGCGCCGCGTGATAGACATCCCGATCATGGTAGAGCATCACAATTAATCAAAGATGCTTGTTATCTTTCGGGACTTTCAAAAATCATCACCGAATTAAATGGCGAACAACAACAAGCTTGGCGCCCGAAGAAAGTTTTCTTTTACATTCAGGACATGTATTTAGAGCCTCATTTTATTTTAGATATTTCTGCTGTCTTCGAACAAAAAATGCAAAGTATTCAAGCATATAGTTCACAGTTTTATTCCGACACACTTGATGGACCTAAAACGTATATCTCCTCTGCCGAATACCTGAATATGGTTAAATACAGAAACATGTTGATGGGTAAAAAAATTGGTGCGGCTTATGGCGAAGGTTATGTATTAGGAGAAAGTCATCTGGGCTTACAAAATTTCAATAATCTTGTATTACCTGAATTTGCTTAGGACTGTATTGCGGCAACGATGGCAATGAAAAGCCCGGATCCCGAGAGGCTTCACGATGATGATTTACCAAGAAAAACATGAGCCGATTCGGGTGAGGACTTGTAATGAACAGCGTGTGTGCCGCCCAAAAAAATTATTTCAAGTTAAAATGCATACTCACCTGTTTCATCGTACATCACAGGAAGTGTTTTGTGAGTAGCTTCGAAATAATCGTAGGCTCGCTTGAGGTTCACCCAAAACTTTTGCTTTTCGACTTCATCTTTATATTCACGACCAATATAATCGAGCGATTTTTGGTTATAACGAATTGGATAAATTTGTACTGGAATATTTAATTGGCCATGAATTCGCGCCATGATACTTGTAATATAAATCTCTTCGATAGGTGCATCTGTCATAGGCAAGCAACCTACTGTCATGCATGCTCCATGAATATAAATATCTCCGCCTGGATGCTCTTTATCACCTGCAATTTGATCGGAATAATTTGGATAATTCACCAACATCGCCATGTGGTAATTACTATTTGGTTTAAAATCAGAGATAAAATAAAATCCTTCAGGTACTTGCTTATCACCTTCTACCCGCTTTGGTCCTAATATGCCAGAAAGTGCACAAATCTTATACGTTTTTATGAGTACGAATGTATCTTGAATAGAATTTCTTCCCCACAACTCCAATTCGTTAGATGCTTTAATACCTCGGTATAAAATATTTGAACAAGGATATTTTATTTTTTTGTCTTCAAACATTTTGATAATAGAAGGCTCATTTTTGTAATAAGCTGTCTTTACCTTTTCGAATGACAATTGATAATTTTTAAATGTAATATCAGGGTATGCATCTTCTAATTTAGGTTGTGCAAAAACATGAATCGCTAAGATTGAACAACAAAAAAGGTTTATAATAAATTTCATGGTAGTTTTTAAAACGTGGCAAATTTAGTCTGAATAATGATAACTATTTCTTAAATTCTTTCCCTTTAAATAGCATTAACGGTATTTCAAGAAACATGCCAAAAAATAAGCTTAAAACATTTACTCTTGCTATCACTTACTTAAATTTGATGCCATGTCGAATAAAAAAATCATCGTGTTTACAGGTGCAGGGGTAAGTGCAGAAAGCGGCTTACAAACATTTAGAGATAGTAATGGCTTATGGGAAGGCTATCAAGTTGAGGAAGTAGCCACACCAAGAGCTTGGAAAAAAAATCCTGCTTTAGTCTTGCAATTCTATAATGAGCGTCGAAAAAATGTACTACATGCAAAACCCAATGCAGCACATTTGTTTTTGGCAGAACTTGAAAATAGCTATGAAGTTCAAGTTATTACACAAAACATCGATGATTTACATGAACAAGCTGGTTCGAGCTCTGTACTTCACCTTCATGGAGAAATTTTTAAGATGCGTAGTGAAAAAGCAGACAGGCCTATTTGGGACATTCGTGACGATATCAATTTGGGTGATTGTGCGGCCGATGGGGGCCAGCTTAGACCGCATATTGTTTGGTTTGAAGAAGCAGTGCCCGAAATGGTTAATGCCATACATAGGGCTAAGCAAGCTGATATATTTGTGATTATAGGCACTAGCTTGGTTGTTTACCCCGCCGCCTCTTTGTTACATTATATTCCTGCCCACATACCTGTGGTGGTTCTTGATAAAAAAATTCCTGTGATACAACGAAACAACCTGTACCTAATTGAGAAGCCTGCTACAGAAGGTTTGGAGGATTTAAACCACTTGTTGACTGAATTATTATCAGTCTAAATAAGATTCAGTGAACTCGATACCATACTGAGTTAATTCTTTCAATACAGGTTTGTACACTTCTTTCATGACAGGTATTTGCACACCTACGAGATTTTTAATTTTTTGTGTCAAGAATAATTTCGAAAAAATGGCCATCGGTAAACCCACAGTTTTAGCCATAGCAGTATAGGTTTTATCTACCCCTTCTACAATTAACGTACTTGTTAACTTGGCATCTAAATTTTTACGACCATAATCAAATTCATGATGCATAACAATCATGTCTTTATCTGTTGGCCCCATGGCCCATTTCTCTTCAATTCTATGCAACAAAATATCTGCACTTGTGCAAGGTCCAATGAGTTTAATTGGCTCATCTGCAAAAATTCCTAACCATTCAATTAACTCTTTTGCTTGTTGAAAATTTTTAGGATCAAGTCTTTTTAATCGATCTAGCACAGTTTCTGCAGGCAACAAATTGACCACTGCTTGGAACCAATCTTTAAAAGTCATGTTTTTTGTTTCATGCTGATCTGTTTCATTCGTCAATCCAAGTTGTATAATGGCATGCCAACCAATACAAAAATCTTCATACCTAAAAGTTGCTCTTAGCATTGTTTTCACTCTATTGAGGCCATATAAAGACATATAACTCAAACTATCTCTATTGGCATAAGCAGCTAGTTTACCTAAGCCAGGAATGTTCACCATCTCGTATTCTTTAAATAATGATTGGTAAGGCAGATGTTTTTCAAACCCAGCCTCTAGATAGTCTGCACCAGCCTTGCCAGCAAGTACAATATTTCTAGGGTTCCAAGATATTTTATAATGCCATGGATTCGTATCATTACTTGGTGCAACGAGTCCACCGCAATAAGATTTAAAAGAGTAAATATCACCGCCTAATTTTTCTACTTCATCAATAATCTTCATGGCACTCATGTGGTCAATACCAGGATCTAAGCCAATTTCATTCATAAACAACAAGCCTGCATTACGAACATCCTCGTGCATGGCTTTAATTTCAGGGGAGACATAAGATGCGGTGACCAAATTTTTACCTAGAGTGAAGCAATCCTTAGCCACTACGATGTGTAAAGTTGGTGGCAATAAAGATATCACTAAATTAGCATTGGAAATTAGGCGCTTTCTAACAAGTTCGTCGTGTATTTCAACTTGATAAGCAGTACCAAAATGATTATCACCTACGCGTTCAATTGCTGCATTGATATTGGCGTCTGCCACAGTCACTTGCCAAAAATACTTAGAAGCATGCTCCAACAAATACTGAATCAGGTATGAGCTTGATTTACCGGCTCCGAATACTAAAATATTGGTCATTTGATAGTTTTAAAAAAAAATGTACATTTGCAAAGGTATAATTTCTAGATAATTAATTCTATATGAAAAAGAACACTTTAAAGTTAGTTGTGGCTACTGCTCTTTTCGCTATCACTTTTTCTTCTTGTGCTACTAAGAAAAAATACGGTTGCCCTACCCATATCTCCATTCAAAAGCTACTAGGATTGTAGTTTAATTACTCGTATGAATTGGATTCCCCTTACAGAATTATCACAACTTGAATTCATTCGACAAGATAGTCTAAAAAAACCTGTAGTCATTTTCAAACACAGTACCCGTTGTTCTATCAGCGACATGGCTAAAAACAGGTTAGAGAGAGAAGCCCCCCCAGCTGATATTACGTTTTATTATTTAGACC
>JAGNOY010000264.1 GCA_017989935.1 Chitinophagaceae bacterium | reverse complement strand
CACCATTACTGCTAACATCCCGTACGTTTCTAAAAGTAACCTGATTTCCTGAAACACAACTTTCAATTGCATCGGGTATTCCATCATTGTCGTCGTCAATATCTACACTATTCACAATACCATCTCCATCAAAGTCGCAGTTAGCTGCCATTTTGGTTGGGTCGGAGCAAGGAACTGTACAATTATTAATAGTATTGTTTAAAGCTTTGTCATAAGTATAAGTGTCATTATATACACCACTTTCTATAGAAGTTTCCAAACCATCTGCAAAACCATTTGCACTAAAAGGTTCTGAGGCAATCGAAGTATTAGATGCAGTGGTACCAGACTCAAAGGAATCAGGACAACCATCATTGTCACTATCCAGGTCAAAATTATTTGGGATATTATCGCCATCAGTGTCAGTCCCCACACAACTTGCCTTAGGGTGGGCACTAGGGATATAATTTGTTGTATTGGCGATACTGGTGATTTCATATACAGCACCTGAAGTAGTGGTTGAGTTCGCCTCGCCTTGAACTCTATAATATCTGTATTCACCAGCATTTTGATTGACAGTAAGCACTTTACTAGCCGTTGTAGCTAATGAAGTTGTAGTTGTCATTAAATCAGTCCAGGTTACACCATCATTTGAACCAAACAAGCTACCTGTTGATCCTGTACCCAAACTTGCTCCATTTACAATAGTCAAACTTGTAAGCTTAATGGGTGTAGTATATTCAACCGTAAAAATATTTGCACCAGCAAGTTGTTGACCCGCATCAAAAGTAAAATTTGGAGAAGCAGATACGCTTATATCATTATAAAGTAAAGCCGTAGAGCCAGTACTGACATTTAAACCAGTTGTAACACCAATAATATTATTAGCTTCAGCAGGGGTATAATAACAGTTAGGACTTTCTACAGCATCCAATACGCCATCGTTGTCATCGTCTATATCAACACTATTGCTAATTCCATCGCCATCGTAGTCGCAAGTTGGTCCCATCAAAAGAATATCATTACAAGGACAATTTGGATCCAGGATTGTAGAATTTTGGCTAGTACCAGCACTTTGACCGCTTACCCCAGCTATAGTAGGGACGCCGTTGGCATCAACACAAGTTGTTCCTCCACATAAATTTAAATTGCTAGCAGTTGAACCTGGCCCTACTATTGCAAGACCACCAGCGCCAACTAGTTGGTTAGAATAGAAAGTAGCTCCTCCCTCAATTGCATCTAAGCAACCATCATTGTCACTATCTAGATCTAAATAATTGGGAATACCATCTTGATCGGTATCGGTTGAGCCCACTAAAGTATTTCTACAAGCAGGATTCGTACTATCTAAAGTAACCCAATCTGTTTGTTGATCAGATTTAAACTCTATGTAATATTCATTACCTTGAGCATCATCGTATTGATATACCCTTAAAAATACAGTACCTGTTGGATTATAGGTTGCAGTGGTTGCGCTTGTTCCGCTTGTTATAGAAGCTGCTAAACTCGCAGTGTAAGGCGTACCATCGGTACTAATATAAAGCCAAGTTTTTTGACAATAGTCTCCTGTAATTCTAAATTGCAAATTCGTATGACATGAAAAATCAGCATAAATATCTTGAATATGATGATCAGCTTGTGCATTAAGGATACCCACCCAATGCGAGGTAGTTGGATAATCAATAGTTGGATTGTTAGGGTTTGGATAAGTTGAAACAACATCTGAACCTGGAAACCAAGGTAAACCATATAAATCATTTCTATCGTAATAATCCGTCATATTAGTTACATAGGTACATGCAGTTAATGGTGCATCAACTACGTCATAGCCTATAGAAGTAAAGTTGGAAGTCCCACTATACACCAAACCTTCAACAATATCTAAAATTCCGTCATTATCATCATCTAAATCAATTCCGTTAACCACACCGTCTCCATCATAATCACAATTTTCAGCAACTTTTGTTGGATCTGTACAACTGCATGATGAAGACACTTGTGTGTTGTCTTGGCTTGTACCAATACCTTGACCATATCCAGCAATTGTAGGAATACCATAGGTGGCGAGAGAAGAGTTTGTAGCTACAGCCCCTAAAGAACTAGTATTAAATGAATTGCTACCCTCCTTGGCATCTGGGCAACCATCTCCGTCAGCATCAGTGTCCATATGGTTCGGAAACCCATCACCGTCCAAATCTGCTGAACAACCTGCGATTGGTAGTTCCATTACTTTTTCAGAAAAGCCAAACATGATATCTTCTAGTTCATTGGTGTTTAATGTACCAGATGTTACAAAAATTCTATAATACAAATAACTGGTTGTATTTGTAAAATCCATCTCCGTTGTTCTATTATTGTTAGTGATGGTTGCAGATGAGGTGATTGTGGTCCACCCGCTTGACGGATCGTTAGAGCCCTGAATTGAGTATGTTGTTCCAGTTGTAAAATCAATAGCAGGAGCACCTCTATACCAAAGTAAGGATATATGATTTAAAGGTACAGCATAAGGAAACTGGAATCTTAAAAATTCTTGATTTGTTAAAGTTGCTGAATTGAATTTTACCATATCTGTGGTTGCCCCATTCGTTGGTAATGCATCAACAGCATCAGTTATACTATAACCAGCCGCTAAGGATAATGGAGTAGTAACTGTAATAAGAGATGTTCTGTCCCCATACATCAGTACATCTAAATTATAAAAACATGAAGGAGACTCTATATCATCTTTAATTCCATCGTTGTCATTATCTAAATCTAAATTATTGGGAATACCATCGCCGTCAAAATCACATGTTGTACAAATATCAGCCAAAGTCCATTGCAAATTTCCTTTATATTCAGAAACAGCAATAGCAGCTCGTGGCTGCCCTATCTCTAATATCCAGTCACCATCATTTCCACTAAGGTTGGTGGAAGCAGCAACAGTTAAGCCTAAAGTTGATTCTAAATAGCTTACAGCGTCTTCACCGACTTTTCCTTTTGCAAATTCACAACCATATATATTTAGGCTTTGAATTTCCATTGAGCTATTATGAATTTTGGCTTTGACGAAAGATGCAATTTCTTGTGCATTCTTCCAATCGCCATCTATCAACAACTCACCTGGGCGTCCGTGAGAAAACAATTGAAATACTGACTGGTCGGAGTTGCTTACTTTTGGAAAATTTTCAATTCCCTTATCAATATAAATATTGTTTGGTGTCTGTGTCTTGGCTAATACCATGAATTGACTAAATACAAATAATCCAACCATGGCTACATGTGCTAGATTAAATATACTTAGTTTGTTAGAAAAGCGAGCCTCGGTACTGTTAACCAAGTGACTGCACGCTTTCCTCAATTTACTCCCCCAAAGGAAGTAGTAAGCAGTAAGACTGCTTTGTAATCGATGTCGAATCTGTGAACCGTTCTTCATTTTAATGAATTTTTTACGAAATAATCAAAAACAAAATTTACCTACATGTAAAAGAAATTAACATGAAAATTCAACAATATTAATTTACATGTTATTTATGTATTCAGTTACATGTAAGATAAACGAAAGAAATATTTGGTTTGTGAAGGAAAATTTTAAATTTTTTTTATATATATATATCGATGGGGTATATTAAGATATTGGATTATAAAAAAAACCTTTAAAATCAAGGATTATAGCACATTTAATTTTCATATATTATACATATAAAAATATGTACAACCTGGTGATAAAAATGAATTAGATTCCGTTTGGTAATAATTTGGACGTCTTATTTTACAAACTTAGAAGTAAAATAAGTATTAAAAATATTTTTACGTGTAAATAAAATCTTTAAATTATACTACTTATTACAATATTATAAATTGAAAAAATTAAATATTTCATCTAAACAAAGAAGTGTACTACACGAATAAAAAAAAAGAGGTGGTCAATAAGACCACCTCTCCCTAGCTTTTAAAAACTTGATTCCTGAATTATTCTGTTTTCAAAAGTTTCTTTACTGACAAAGGCAAACCTTCACCAGAAACTTGTATGATGTATGATCCTGCAGGAAGTGTAG
>JAGNOY010000263.1 GCA_017989935.1 Chitinophagaceae bacterium | reverse complement strand
ATAAATTCTTTTCCGTCAACTAATTTTGCAAGATTATATTCTTAAAGACGATCACTTAATATAAGTACTGGTTTTTCCAGAAATTCATTTTTTGGGTTTATTTTCTATATATTTGACTTCGTCTGATTTGAATTATAAAAAAAGAATAAAAAACTAAAATTTTCAGATATAACCAGTTTAAGATTACAAACTAAGTGTTTAGTAAAAATGACCTTGCACGAAATCAGCCTCAAAAAGGCTCTCAATAAAGCTTATCGATTAGTAAAACCGAAGCGACCGGACATCGAATTGTTCAAAGTCAACTTGATGAAGCTGCTTGGACAAATTGACGAAAAGGAAAGCGAAGAGAATGTGAAAATTCATTTGATGGATTTTCTAAAGGAGACTTGGTACAAGCAAGAGTATCTTGTTGCTACGAAAGGACGGACTGATTTTGTTATTCATACAGGCAAGGATGCAAAAGCACCTAGTGGTGTTTTGTTTGAAGTTAAGCGACCATCCAATAAGGCAGACATGGTATCAAGGCAAAGTCTCAATGCCAAAGCCATGCATGAACTTATCCTTTACTATTTGCGCGAAAGGATCACCGGAAAGAATATTGACATTCGACATCTTGTAATTACCAATATTTATGAGTGGTTTATTTTTGATGCCTCAGTCTTCGAACGATTGTTTGCGAAAAACGCTAAGCTAGTCAAAGCCTTCACCGATTGGGAAAGTGGTCAAAAAGTAAGTACCAACACCGATTTGTTTTACAAAGAAATCGCAAAACCATTCTTAGATGAATTAAAGGAAGATGTTCTTTTTACTTGGTTTGACATTCGCGATTATGAAAAACCGTTGAAGAATAACGATAAGGCAGACGATACCAAACTCATAGCGCTATACAAGATCTTCAGCCCTATACATCTATTAAAAATTCAATTTGCTAACGATAGTAATTCCCTTGATAAAGGTTTCTATTCTGAGTTGCTTCATATAATCGGTTTAGAAGAAGTAAAAGAAGGTAGCAAGAAATTAATACGAAGAAAGCAAGAAGGAAAAAGAGATGGTGGATCGCTGCTTGAAAATGCGATTACCATTCTTGATTTGGAAGATAGTCTACACAAAGTGCCGGACTTGAATAGTTATGGTGATACAAGACAAGATCGTTTGTTCAATCTGTCATTAGAACTTTGCATAACGTGGATCAACAGAATATTGTTTTTAAAATTACTGGAAGCGCAATTGATCAAATACCACAAAGGCGATCAATCGTATAAGTTTTTAAATTACACAAAGATTCCGCAATACGATGAGTTGTATAAACTTTTCTTTCAAGTATTAGCCAAACGGCAGTCTGAGCGGAATGAAATAATAAATAAAAAATTCGGCAACATTCCTTATCTGAATAGTTCGCTATTTGAAATCAGCGAACTTGAAGATCAAACGATAAAAATAAATAGCCTTGATGATTCTCAGCAATTAGATCTATATAGCGGAACCGTTTTACGTGACGCAAAGAATAAACCAATTGCAAAGAGTTTAAATAGCTTACAATACCTCTTCGACTTTCTTGAAGCTTATGATTTTGCTTCTGAAGGTGCGGAGGAAATACAAGAGGATAGTAAGACATTAATAAATGCTTCTGTCTTAGGTTTAATATTTGAAAAAATAAATGGCTATAAGGACGGCTCAATCTTTACACCCGGATTTATTACTATGTACATGTGCCGTGAAGCTATTCGCTTAGCGGTTGTACGAAAATTTAAAGATGCATATAGTTGGAATTGTGAAGCCTTCGAAGATTTAAAGAATTACATGGCAGACCGAAGAACAGCGAAGGATATACTTGAGTTCAATGGTATAATAAACGGTATGCACATTTGTGACCCCGCCGTTGGTTCCGGTCATTTTTTAGTCTCTTCTTTGAACGAGATCATTTCAATAAAATCAGAGTTAGGAATTCTCGCAGATAACAAAGGTGTTCGTTTATCGGGCTATGAAATCGAAATTGAAAACGATGAACTAATTGTTACCTCCAATGAAGGACAAGATATTTTTGAATATCAAGTCAACAATGGAAATATAAATAAGGAAATTCAACGAGTTCAGAAATCACTTTTTCACGAAAAGCAAACCATCATTGAAAATTGCTTGTTTGGAGTTGACATCAATCAAAATTCAGTAAAGATTTGTCGTTTGCGTTTATGGATCGAACTTCTTAAGAACGCTTATTACACCGAAGAAAGCAAATTCAAAGCACTGGAGACTCTTCCCAATATTGATATCAATATCAAATGTGGCAATTCACTTATTAGTCGTTTTGCATTAGATGCAGATTTAAGCAAGGCATTGAAAAGTATCAAATATAACATCAATCAATATAAAGGATTTGTTCATGACTATAAAAATGCCCATGATAAAGAAATTAAACGTGGGTTGGAACAAATAATCAATTCAATCAAAGCTGATTTTAGGATTGAGATAAATAATAATAGCAAGGAATTTAAAGAACTTGCGAAATGGAAAGGTGAACTTGTTAATTTAACAATGCAAACTGGTCTATTTGAAAAAACAACAAAAGAGAAAAAGAAATTTGAAGATGATGTTAAGACGCTTACAGAGAAAATAAATAAACAAGAAGCAATAATAGAAGATATCAAAAGCAATGCGATTTATCGGCATGCTTTTGAATGGAGGTTTGAATTCCCTGAAGTGTTAGACAATGAAGGGAACTTTGAAGGGTTTGATGTTATTGTCGGAAATCCGCCTTATGGTGTAAAAATGAACCAATCTTTAAAAGATGCAATAAAGAAAGATTATACAGCAACCGAGGATATTTACACATCATTCATTGAACTTGGATCGAAAATAGGCCAAGACAAAGGTAATGTTTCGTTTATTATACCTGTTTCTTGGCAGACTGGAGACAACTACATAAATATAAGAAGTTTTATTAAGAATAACATACAACTAAGTAAAGGAATTGTTCTTCCATATGATGTGTTTGATGATGTTTATGTTGACACTGGTTTATATTTCTTTTCAAAGAATAAAGCCAAATCATCTTTTGTTTATGAGTATTCCGCTAAAGATAAAATTTCGTTGAACTCTTTAAACAATTTAGCTTTCAAGGAAATTCAAAATACGGAATGGCAAAATACCGCTTCTCTTAAAATTGTTTTCAATGTCGGAATTAGAAATATTCAGAATAAGTTTTCAAAATTAGAAATGACAATTGGAGATGTTACTAAGTCGGTTCGAGGGATTTTAGCTGACACATCAGATTATTCAATAAAGAAAATTGATTCAACTTATAAATCTGTTTTTTCTGGAAAATTAGATAGGTATTCTATTGACAATGAAGTGATGTTTGTTAAGTACGGAGAAAATTTGAAAGAAAAACCATCATCTGAAGATTATTTCATAGGCGAAAGAATTTTAATAAGACGAATTATTAGTAGACAGTTTAGAGTAATGGCAACCGTAACAGAGCAACATTTTGTAAATAAAAAAGACATATATGTTTTTAAATTGAATGATCCAGCATTTGTCTCCAAGTATTTACTTGCAATAATTAATTCAAGATTGATTTCGTTTTTAAAAACAAAAGCCTCCAATTCAGCAAAGAAGGATGATTTTACACAACTTACATTGGGGGATATTAGAGAAATTCGGATTCCGAAAATACCTATCAATTCACAAATTGAGTATGTTAAGCTAGTAGACAAAATTCTTTTAAGTAAAATAAAAGGTAACGAAACTAATGAATTTGAAAATATTTTAGACTTGATGATTTACAAATTATATGATTTAACGGAAGACGAAATAAAAATTGTAGAGAAGGATTAATAAATTAGACAAGCAGGCTGGCAAAATACTATTTCTTGCAACATTCATCCAGCTTAGAATAAGCAATTGGATCAGCTTTTACTTCGTCAGCATCAAAACCATATTTTGAAATTAGTTGTCGAATAGCTTCAGGGTTGGTCTTTTTGGAGTTATAAGTTACTTTGATAGTCATTGCTTTTTCATCAAGTTGAACTG
>JAGNOY010000262.1 GCA_017989935.1 Chitinophagaceae bacterium | reverse complement strand
ATTATAGGACGTGTTGAAAAGCTATATGCTCAATATTCTTATAACGAATATGGCAAAGTCATTGAAATTAAATTTGATTACAAATAGGGATTGCTGAATAACGTGTAATTAATTGACATGGCTAATTCTCATCATGATTCTTGATCATGTATATTAGTACTATGCTTCCACAGCTTCTTTGAATTTGAACAACCTATGAGTTATTCAGCAAGCCCTAAATAATTATCTACGATTTATTATTGACCGAGTATCCAGGCAAATATCAAAGGAGCTACAATTGTTGCATCACTTTCTACAATAAATTTCGGCGTATGTATATCAAGTTTACCCCAAGTAATTTTTTCATTTGGCACTGCCCCACTATATGAACCATACGAAGTTGTTGAATCTGAAATTTGACAGAAATAACTCCAGAAGGGCACATCATGCCATTCCAAATCTTGATACATCATAGGTACCACACAAATAGGAAAATCACCCGCTATTCCACCTCCAATTTGAAAAAATCCAACCCCTTTACCTTCGCTATTTTGTCTGTACCAATCGGCTAACCATACCATATATTCTATCCCACTTTTCATAGTTGTGGCTTTCATTTCTTGTTTAATCACATAAGAAGCAAAAATATTTCCCATGGTACTATCTTCCCAACCTGGACAAACGACAGGAATATTCTTTTTAGCTGCAGCTAACATCCAACTATCTTTTGGATCAATTTCATAGTATTGTTCAAGCACCCCACTATTCAACATTTGATACATAAATTCATGCGGAAAATAACGTTCGCCCTTTGCATCAGCTTCACTCCACAATTGATGAATATGTTTTTGCAAACGTCTGAAGGCTTCTTCTTCAGGAATGCAAGTATCAGTAACTCTATTATAATGATTTTCTAATAAATCCCATTCATCTTGCGGACTCAAATCGCGGTAATTTGGAACTCTTTTATAATGAGAATGCGCGACTAAATTCATAATATCTTCTTCTAAATTAGCCCCAGTGCAAGAAATAATTTGGACCTTGTCTTGACGTATCATTTCGGCCAATGAAATGCCTAATTCAGCAGTACTCATTGCACCTGCTAAAGTAATCATCATTTTACCACCTTCTAACAAATGAGTTTCGTATCCTTTAGCAGCATCCATGAGTGCAGCTGCATTAAAGTGACGATAATTATGTTCTATAAACTGTGAAATTGGTCCTTTAGACATGATATATTTTTTAGGTTGCAAATATAGGGTTTGAAGCTATCTGTGCATACATTTTTTAGTTGGATTCTTTATATCCAGATTTTAAAGTTCATCTTACTAGCCTAATACTTCAAAAGATCAAAAGTTGATTTGAATTGTGGCAACGATTGAACGGATACCCCACAGCCACGCCCGGGCCTCAGCGTGGCGAGGAGTAGCAGTGAAAGCGTGAGTGCCACCCAAGAGAAAACAAGGTAATTCTACTGTTTAATCAAATTTTTTTTAACAACTTCTTTTAGACTTGACCTAGTATAGATAGAATTTTAGATTAAATTTGTTACCCATGAAAGCAATCAGTCTCTTACTTACCCTTTTGTTTCTATATTCATCTTCTTTATTTGCCCAAGATCAAGGTGGCTTGGATCCTGAAAAAAAACCTATTCACGACAAAGACATTTCCTTGCTTTCGCCGATAGAAATCATGGAAGATTCTTTGGTTTATTTCGCAGATAGTATGTACTATTCAGCTTTCCCAGAATCACGTATAGAAGGCAGTTACGAGTTTATTAGATTAATCAAAACTTTGATGAAAACTCAGGGCACTTTTTCTTATCCTTTCAACAAACTGAAAGAAAAAATTGCCATCATTCCTTCGCCAGATAATGCTTTTAAAATATACAATTGGGAAGTCATTCGAGGTACGATGGAACGTAGATATTATGGCGTTGTACAAAAAAATGATGGGGGATATATTCCTTTAATCGATGCATCAGACCAAATTATTCGTGGTGCCGAAGACTCAACTTTTCATGGCACAAGATGGTTAGGCTGCTTATACTATAATATTGTAGCCAAAGAAATTGGTGGTCAGAAAGTGTATTTTCTTTTAGGTTGGAATGGCAGTGCCACCAATAGTGAACGAAAAATTATCGAGGTGTTTGGATTTGATTCTCGTGGGCAAAGTCAATTTGGTGCACCTGTTTTTACGATTCTTGATAGAAACAAAAGAAAACAACCCATGCGTTTTATACTCGAATATCAAAAAGGATCCAAGGTGTCTATGAATTACGACAAGGAGCTTGATCAAATCGTTTTCGATCATTGTGAATCTCAAATTGGAGACCCTGCTAAAAAATATACTTATATTCCTGATGGAACCTATGATGGCCTAAAATGGGATGGTCAACAATGGATGATGAGCGAGAATATTGTTCAAATACAGGAGCTACAGCAAGGGAATGCCCCAATAGAAAAGCCAATCAAGTAGTACATTTCAAGCGCTTTCTGGCTGCACATTTCTTTGACTGCATTCAAATACATTTTTATTTGTCTTGCTTTTAACCGAAATTCGCGCCTTTCTCAATACGGATAACTATTTCATGCATTACGCCACAGTCGAAAATCTCTCCAAATCATTTGGCATACGCCAATTATTCTCTGACATTACTTTTCATATTTCTGAAGGTGATAAAATTGCCTTAATTGCAAGAAATGGATTTGGAAAATCTACCTTGATGAATATTCTCTCAGGTAAAGATACGCCTGATACTGGCAAAGTATGGATTCATAAGGATATTAAATTAGTCTTGCTAGAACAAGAACAAGAAGTTAATCCAGATTTAACCGTCAAGGATCATGTGCTTTCGATGGACAACGAGACCATTAAAGTTGTGAAGGCTTATGAAGTATATGTTCAAAGTGGTGCAGACGATCCCGCACAGTTAGAATATTTGCTTAATCAAATGGATGAGCTTCAAGCTTGGAATGTGGAAAATGAAGTGCATCAAATTTTAAGCAAACTAAAAATTGAAAACCTTGAAGCTAAAATGGGCACCTTAAGTGGTGGACAAAAAAAGAGAGTCTCTTTGGCACAAGCCCTTATTGAAACACAATTGTATCAGGGCAAATGTTTATTATTGATGGATGAACCAACCAATCATTTGGATGTAAATATGATTGAGTGGCTTGAAGATTTTCTGAGTGCTCAAAAAATTACCTTGTTGATGGTAACCCATGATCGTTATTTTTTAGATCAAGTTTGTAATGAAATTATTGAAATCGAAGATCAGAAAGTTTACACCCATCATGGTAATTACGATTATTTTTTAAGTCAAAAAGCACATCGTATTGAAGTAACTCAAAGTGAATTATTAAAGGATAAAAATATTTTTAGGAAGGAACTCGAATGGATGCGCAAACAACCTAAGGCTCGCACGACTAAATCGAAATCAAGACAAGATGCATTTGTAGAAGTTGAAGATAGAGTGAAGAAAAAGAATGTAGATCTCGAAGTGCAGATTCAAGTAAAAATGACTCGGCTTGGAGGCAAGATTCTTGAAATGAAAAAAGTACATAAAAGCTTTGGGAACAAAACTATTTTAAATGGTTTTGATTATACCTTTAAACGTGGCGAAAGAATTGGTATTGTTGGCAAAAATGGTGTGGGCAAAAGTACCTTCCTACAAATTGCTATGCAACAAACTGAACCTGATTCGGGAAAAATTAATCATGGTGATACCGTTGTTTTTGGGCATTTTTCTCAAGAAGGATTGCAATATACCGAAGACAAACGTGTGATAGAATATGTAAAAGATTTTGCAGAATTTTTCCCTCTTGCTGATGGCACAAAATTGAGTGCTTCAAAGTTTTTAGAAAGATTTGCTTTTTCTTCTGAACAACAATATACTTATCTGAGCAATTTAAGTGGAGGTGAAAAAAGAAGATTACAATTACTCACCATCCTTTTCAAAAATCCAAATTTTTTGGTGTTGGATGAACCTACGAATGACCTTGATTTACAAACCTTGCAATTGTTAGAAGAATTTCTACAAGAATATCAAGGTTGTATTTTAAT
>JAGNOY010000261.1 GCA_017989935.1 Chitinophagaceae bacterium | reverse complement strand
TTGCTTGTCATGGCCAAAATACTGGAACCCTGTTGGTAGAAGCTGCGGGCGGAACGGGCTTATTGAATTATACCATAAATCCACTCAATGGCATACAACCTTTGCCAGGAGATTTTCAAAATTTACTTGCAGGTAATTATATAATCACCGTCAAAGATGCCAACAATTGCAGTATCAATACTTCAGTTCAAATCAGCCAAAATCCTCAAATTGTATTTAACAATATCCAATTTACAGAACCAACTTGTTATGCAGATGCCAATGGAACCCTTGAATTTACAGGCTCTGGAGGCGTTGGTATATTAAAGCATCAATTAAATGGAGGAAACCCACAACTTACTGGATTATTTAATAACCTAAGCGCGGGAGCTTATCTATGTACCTTAACAGACACGCTTCAATGCAAGTTAGATACCCTTATTTATTTAACACAACCCGACAAAATAAATTTAGGACAAGCAACCATTTATCCAATCACTTGCAAGGATGCCAACGATGGAAAAATTATTGCACAAGGCCAAGGAGGTCGAGGTGAATTTACTTACTACCTGCGCCCAGGCTTGCATATCAATAAAAATGGCTTGTTCTACAATTTACATGAAGGTATTTATACCCTTACCATCAAGGATAGTGCAGACTGCCATTTCGATACCATACTAGTCATTGGTCCACCACAATTCCCTATGACTAGCAATATGACTAAAAAAGATATCGGCTGTTTTGGAATCGGCAATGAAGGTTGGGCTAATGTGAGCGTAACAGGTGGTGTTCAACCAATTACTTATCTATGGAGTACATCTCCTGCACAAAATAATGAAACTGCCATCGATTTGCGCTATGGTTATTACTTTGTAGATATCACTGATGCAAACGGATGTGCCATCAAAGATACTGTCTATATCGAGCCGGGCCCTTGTTGTGAAGAAGTCTTTATTCCTAATGCATTTTCACCCAATGGAGATGGCATGAATGATATCTTTAAAATCACCACTAGCACGGGTATGGAGCTTATCAAATTCGAAGTGTATGATCGTTGGGGCAATAAAATTTGGGGAACGCATGATCCTGCACGTGGTTGGGATGGCACTTACAGAGGTACCGACGAATCGATGAATACTTTTTACTATATCTTCTGGTATAAATGCCTCACCGATGGGCAAACTTACATGAGAAAAGGTGATGTAATTTTAGTCAAATAATGTTTATTGATTTTTTCTTGGGCGGCAGTCAGGCTATCCGTTCCAAGTCCTCTTCCGATTCGGCTACTATAATTCTAAAAGAGTCAAGTTTCGTGAAGCCTCTCGGAATCCGGGCTTTCCACTACTATCCTTGCCGCTATATCCTACAAACTGACTATGAAGTACACTGAAAAAATGTATAGAATTACCCTGAAAATTAAATTTTAATATCCAAATCCTTTCATGATTCTTTCTAAATCCCTATTCTCTTCAGCCACATATTCTTCATTCAAATTAATGCCATTTAATCTTGCCCAAGACTGATAATAAGCAGCAGAAAGTGGGTTCTTCAATTCTTTCACAATATCATAGCAGTTAATCGATAATTGTCTGTTTAATAATTTCACCAATAACTGACCTTGAGTAATATTCAAAGTCTTTAAACGATCCTCAAAATTTGTTTTAATTTCTTTTTCTTTAGATTTAATGTACTTTCTTTTGTTTCGCTTATTCATATCGTTCGTCGCCAAATCAATATCATTAAACATTTTCACAGCCACATCTAAATATGGCAATATCATGCTCACGTAATGCTTCATTTGGTTATAATTATAGCGCAAGGTATCATTCTTGAACAACCTTGAATCCACTACCACGGCCTCATTCAACTGCACATGATACACAGCATCCCCTTCCTTTTTATCTTCAGAAACCGTTGGAAATATTTGCTGGGCATATCCCTGAATTTGTATAAAACAAAGTAAAACAAGTAGCTTTTTCATCGAGTAGGTTTTAATCTGGTAAAAATAATGTCAGGTATCCAATTTAAATTACCCATGAATCAAAAACATGGTTGTAAGTTTGTTAACTTTCAAATGAATCATACCATACAATTTGCCGAACTACCCAAACAAATCAAGATAGCCTATGTAGATCAAGGGCCAAGCAACAAACCAGTGCTGCTATTTATTCATGGTTTAGCAAATTACCTTCATGTTTGGGATCAAAATATTGCTACACTTCATAAGCACTTCAGATGTATAGCTATCGATTTACCTGGGAATGGTTTATCGTCTCGACAAGATATCGAATATAGTATCAATTTTTTTGCGGAAGTGATTCCTGTATTTTTAATGCAATTACACATTAAAAAAGCCACCTTGATTGGTCATTCAATGGGCGGCCAAATAGCCCTACAAGCTAGTCTTTCTTACCCTCAATTTGTCGAAAAATTAATTCTTTTTGCCCCTGCCGGCTTCGAGTACTATTCCCCTCCCGAAGCTATCTTATTTAAAAGTGCTATTAGCTTTGGAAATTTTTTAAATATGGATGAAGTTCATATTACCCAATCTATCACAAGTTCATTTTTCAAACCCTCGCCAGTTTGCGATAAAATCATTCAAGAATTAAATCAAATCATTCAACAAAACGATCGTGTTCTATACAGAAAAATGTTAGACTACTGCATCAATTCCATGCTAGATCATCAAATTTTTAATGAGTTAAAAAATGTTCATTCGCCAACACTTGTTTTCTTTGGAGAAAATGACATGCTAATTCCAAATAGATTTTTACATCCCGTAAGCACCAAAGACATTGCTAGTAAAGCTTGTAAAGAAATGAAACATACCCAATTAAATATATATCCTAACACGGGTCACTTTGTTCAAATTGAAAGAAGCAAAGAAGTCAACGAACAAATCATCGCTTTTCTAAACTAAGCTTGTTAAAGAAATCAAATCTTTATAAAAAATGGGAGAAACTCATTGTTAAATTTTTAAATTACAAATAATATCTTCTAACTTCGCAAACGTTTCAATTCGGGGATTTTTTATAACAACTTACATGGGTTTATTCAACTTTTTTACGCAAGATATTGCCATAGATTTAGGTACTGCAAATACATTAATCATTCATAACGATCAAGTAGTGGTAGACGAGCCCTCTATAGTGGCAGTGGACCGAACAACCAATAAAATTATCGCCGTTGGTAAACGTGCCATGATGATGGATGGGAAAGTGCACGAAAACCTTAAAACTATTCGCCCATTGAAAGATGGGGTAATTGCCGATTTTAATGCAGCAGAAGGTATGATAAGGGAAATGATTAAATTGATTTACCCTAAAAAACCTTTATTCGCCCCTAGCTGGAGAATGGTGATTTGTATCCCTTCTTCTATCACAGAAGTTGAAAAAAGAGCAGTTCGTGATAGCGCGGAGCAAGCAGGTGCCAAAGAAGTATATATGATTCACGAACCTATGGCTGCTGCTTTAGGAATTGGTATAGATGTAGAAGAACCAACAGGAAATATGGTAATTGACATTGGGGGAGGTACTACAGGTATTTCAATTATTTCATTATCGGGCATCGTGTGCGACGAAAGTATTCGTATTGCAGGTGATGAGTTCACAGCAGATATTATTGAAGCTATGCGCAGATACCATAGTTTATTAATTGGTGATCGCACTGCCGAACAAATTAAAATTCAAGTCGGAAGCGCCTTAAAAGAACTAGACAGTCCACCCGATGATGTAGCTGTTAATGGTCGAGATCTTGTAACAGGTATTCCAAAGCAAATCATGGTTTCATACCAGGAAGTTGCAGATGCCCTAGATAAATCAGTATTTAAAATTGAAGAGGCTATCTTAAAAGCATTAGAAAAAACACCTCCAGAATTGGCAGCCGATATTTTCCGCAGAGGCTTATACCTAACAGGTGGTGGCGCCTTATTAAGAGGTTTAGATAAAAGAATAGCTCAAAAAATAAAACTCCCGGTTCATGTAGCAGATGATCCATTACGTAGTGTAGTAAGAGGCACTGGTATGGCGCTCAAACATGTACATAAGTTTCCCTTTTTGATGCAATAATGTTTCAACCTTTTATATTTTATTTTTC
>JAGNOY010000259.1 GCA_017989935.1 Chitinophagaceae bacterium | reverse complement strand
ATATCATCTTTTCCATGCTTTGAGTATAATCTTTTAGAACCTGAGGAATATCTTTTTTACCTCCTGTATAGATTTTTCCTTCAGAAGCGAAAAAATGAAAATGCTTTACCCCTTCTTTCATTGCGAATACAAAGGATACCGGCGCTTGAAAGGTGGTGGCTAATACAAAAGGCCCAATTGGAAATAGGGCAGGAGCCCCCATCAAATTTCCTTCGATTGTTCGGTTACCTTGTACAAAACGATCAGCATGTATGCACACAAATTCATTTCGTTGCAAGGCCGCATTAATTTCATAAATATGGCTAATATCATTTTTGATCACAATCACATTGAAACTTCTTTCTCTCACGCCATCTAAATAAGATTTTATTTTTTCATGCTCGCCATCATACATCACGATATTGATCTTAGTTTTTAATCTTTTTAGTAAATGACCTGCGGCTTCCCAATTGCCTAAATGTGCACTAATCAATAAGCCACCTTTGCCTTGCAGTGCAATTCGATCTAAACTTTCTCCACCTTCATGATTGACTGTAAATGGACTTGGTACGCCACTCATTAATACAACTTTGTCGATGATAGAACGACCTAAGTAATTAAAATTTTGATAAATAGCTAATTTAGTGCGCAACCAATTGAAGCCTACACGTTGTTGAAAATAATAGCCAAGCGTTTTACTTGCTTTTCCTGGAACGAAAAAATAGTACAAAGTGACTATACGCAGTAAGGCGTAAGCTGGAAATATTCCTGCTGTCTTCAGTAAAGTAATAAATATTTTGTATCCTAATTGGCTACCCCTTGAGCTTCCCCAGGCTGACATTATGCGGCGCTTTTCTCAGAAATTTTTTCTTCAATATAGTTATAGAAATCACTCATGGTAACCATTTTCTGAAAATCTTCTGGTTTTACCTTAAACCCAAAATTACTTTCAATGCTAACCACTAAATCTACATAATCAAGACTATCTAAATCAAGGGTGTCTTTTAAATTAGCATCTGGTGTGATGGTTGTTTCGTCCACTTCAAAATCTTCAATCAAAAATTCGTTTACTGTGGCAATGATTTGCGCTTTTTCCATATCTAGGTTTATTTCCAATCTTTAATAATGAGTGAGGAATTTGTGCCCCCAAACCCAAAAGAATTCGACAAATATACATCAAATTTATTTTCAATTGTTTCTGCTACAATGTTTAGTTTGGCACTTTCTTCATCTGGGTTCTCAAAATTAAGGTTGGGCGCAATAAATCCATTTTTCATCATTAAGGTCGAATAGACCACTTCGCTAGCGCCTGCCATCCAACATTCATGACCAGTCATGCCTTTGGTAGAGCTGATATAAGGCATATCTGAGCCAAAAACTTGATAAATGGCACTCGCTTCTGTAGCATCGCCGGCTGGTGTTGAAGTGGCATGGGCGTTTAAATATCCAATATCTTTTGCCATCAGCCCAGAATCTTTGAGTGCCATGCTTAAAGAACGAGCAGGTCCATCTACTGTAGGATTTGAGATATGCGCCCCGTTGCTAGAAAAACCATATCCGATAACTTCTGCTAAAATAGGTGCTCCTCGACGTTGAGCACTTTCTAAACTTTCTAAGATCACAGTGGCTGCACCTCCGCTAGGTACTAATCCATCGCGATCTCTATCAAAAGGTCGAGAGGCCTTGGTAGGATCGTTTTCACGAATAGAAAAAGCACTCAAGGCATCAAAATTTGGCATAGAATAAATGTTGGTTTCTTGTCCGCCCCCGCAAATAATCATATCCTGCATGCCGTTTTTGATAAACATATAGCCAAGTCCTATGGAATGTGAACCGCTAGCACAAGCTGCGCTGAGGGTTAAATTGATTCCACGTAATTTGAAAATGGTTGACAAATTCATGTTGATTGTAGAATTCAGTACTTGAAATACGGATGCTGAACCCACAAGTATGGTGTCTTTTTTTTCTCTCACTTTATCAATGCCATCGATTACGGCTTTGGCACAAGAATCATTACCGAAAATAATACCTACTTCGTGCTGTTCGAAATAATCTTCGGTCAAACCTGCTTCTTTCATGGCTTCTTTGGTAGACATGTATGCATATTCTGCATGCTCGGGCATCATAATTCTAGCTCTTCGATCGAGCATTTCTTTGAGGTTGGGTCTTTCAACAAAACCTGTGAGTCCAGAACGATAGCCAAATTCTTTGCGAGCGGGATCTAGAATAATGCCACTTTTACCTGTGTACAAAGATTGACGAACTTCGTCTAAATTATATCCAATGCAGGAATAAATACCTAAGCCAGTTATAACAACACGTTGATTCATAAGGTTGCTAAGTTATTATTTTTTTAGAATTTTAGTCGTAGTTTTTTATTGAATGGGTGCTTGATTATTCATTATGAAAAAATAATTTCAGGTCGTTTGTATTGTGGCAAGGATGGAGGCGATACCCCGCAATGATGCCCCAACTGTGAATTTTGTTAGAATAACCGCACATTCTTGGGGCGAATGAGGAGTAAAGCCGAGAGCCTGTGTGCCACCCGCCCAAACCAAATATTTAAGTACTTCGAATCGCGACTACTGGATCGAGTTTTGACGCGCGTAATGCTGGAATATAACCTGCGAGTATGCCTACAATGACGCTGATGCCCATGCCTAAACTAAAATTAAATACTGACATGGTAACTGGAAAATCGAACTTGCCTGATAACACAGCAGAAAGCACAACGACCAATAAAATGCCTATAAAACCACCCAAGAGACAAAGCACAATGGATTCCATTAAAAATTCGACCAAAATTAATTTGGGTCTGGCTCCAAGTGCTTTTTTAATGCCAATTTGAGCGGTGCGCTCTTTGACAGAGACAAACATAATATTGGCAATGCCGAAACAGCCAACTAATAAGGAGAAGCCGCCAATGAGCCATGCCCCAATTTTGAAGATGGCAAAGATGGCATCTAAGCTATTTTGAATGGCATCGAGTTGATTGAAAGAAAAATTATCTGCTTCGTTAGGTCTTAATTTTCTATTAGCGCGCAATACAGAGCGGATTTCATATTTCATTTCTTCGAGTTTGGCACCTTCTCTAGACTTCACCATCAACATGGGATCTACAAAGCCTGAATTATTAGGGTTGTCGATATTTCTAAAAGAGGCGATAAATTGATAAGAAGCAATAACTCCATCATCGAAATTAAAGCCTGTCATGGTTTTGCCTTGCTTTTTCATAACCCCAATGATCTGAAATTTTTTTTGAAAGAGATCTAGGTATTTACCGATAGGAGAGATGGATGGGCCAAAAAGTTCTTCGGCAACATTATAGCCAATTACGATTGAATTACTTTGAGAGCCTTGCATTTCGGCAAGCGAAAAGTAGCGTCCATCTTCGATATCGATGGGTTGCAGTTTATTAAATTCATACGTTACAGCAAAAACATTGACGCCTTTGACTTCGTTTTGTTCGAACTTCAGATTTACTGATTCGTCTGAATAGCAAATGGCTGCATAAGCTGCTAAATGTACTTGTTCATTGATGACCTTCATTTCGTTGCCATTGCACATGGGGCGCGCTTTGTATTTCCACCAAGGATATTCGCCTTCACCTTCAGGAATCCATGGGAACTTGCCGATGTATAACACATTACTTCCTAGTGATTGCATATTGTTTTGAATATTGCGTTGCAAACTATCAAAGACTGTCAAAATGCTAATCACACAAAACACGCCGATCGTTACGCCTAATAAGGATAAAAAGGTACGTAGCTTATTGTTACGCAATTCTTCAAAGGCGATCATGATATTTTGAAAAAAGAGACTAAGCATGTTTGAGGATGTAAATATAAGACCAATGTGCTTTCATTGGAAAGAGAATTCCAAAGATGAATTGTAAGCGGTAAAGCAAGTAACAAAATAAAAAAAACCATCATCTCTAATGGGCTTCAATTCTTTAACTTGGTTACGTTGTCCGAGAACAAGAGGCTTGAGCAAGCATCACATAACAAAAGTAATTATATTTTTTGTTTTAAAGGTAATAGCATTGATTTTACAGAAACATTAGAAGTGCATTCCTCAATATTGAATTTACTAACTTGGATAGACCCTAAGC
>JAGNOY010000260.1 GCA_017989935.1 Chitinophagaceae bacterium | reverse complement strand
AGTTTGGATAAAAGTGGCGTAGATGAAATTATTTTTATGCCAAGAATCTTCAGCCTAGACTTTTTGCTCAACTTTTGCGTCATGGCAAAAGTGGAAAAACATTAGGGTATCTTTACGGATAATCATAAGGAATTTGAATGAAGTGTGTTTCTGAATATGAAGCTTGTGTATTGCGGCAACGATAGTAGTGGAAAGCCCGCATCCCGAGAGGCTTCACGAAATCCGTTTATAAGTAGAATTATCAAAGCCGATTCGGGAGCGGACTTGAAACGAATAGCGTGTGTGCCGCCCTAAAAAAAATAAAGCTGACTAAAAATTATATTTTCTTTTTTCGAGGAGGTCTTACGATAAAATAGACTTTCTTTTTTTGTGGCGTACTGACAATATTGATAAGACCAATACTTGTGCCAGTAAATGATTTGGTGAAATTGACGAATCCAATTTGAACGCCTTTTATTTCTTGAGCAATATTTACGAGGGCAGAAATTTGCATGCCGTCAACCTTGTTATCTGCGATATTGACAAGGCCGCTTAGTTGCATGCCTTCAACATGCCCATTCGCTAAGTTAAGAATCGAAGCCACTTGTGCACCTTTCACTTCACGATCTACAATATTTGCAATGCCTCCCAACTGCACACCATCAACTTGTCCAAGAACTTGATTGTAAATGCCTGATGCTTGCAAGCCTTGCGAATTGCCGCCCACTAAATTAAATAAGCCCGCCAATTGCACATGCTTCACATCTTTCTTATCGATATTAAAAAGCCCGCCAACTTCTATCCAATTGACACCACCGCAATAACCCCCTAAAAGATTGATAGATGTTTTGCTGATTACTTGGTGATTCATTTTTCCGCGACTACTGATCATAGGAATCACAGAAAACTGAAAGGGTCTGTTGACAATAAAATCTTTTAAATTTAGATTTTGAACCTTACGTTTAGAACTTAAAAATAGTTTGCTTAAATAATGTTGTTTGCTAATTTCTTCAACTTCATTATCCACAGGCGTTACTTCGCTTGTATTGCTTACAATATTCGTTACACTTGTACTTGTTTCGGGTGTGTTGTGTAAAGGTTTTCTTGATAAAGCAAAACTGACTTGTTGATTTAGTCCTGCCTTAACTTCGATGGAAGTATCTTGATAGTTTATTTTGCTAATCGATACAACACTTGTATTGTACTTGTTTTTTAGTTTAAGAACAAAGTATCCGCGTTCATCTGACAAGGTACTGATCAAATTGTTTTTGTCGTAAATAGAAGCTTCAGGTATTCGTTCACCCGTTTCTTCATCCACTACAAACCCGTCAATAATATAGAAGGCAGTAGTGCTTTGACTTTGTGAAATAATATTAGAAGTTGTGATTGGTTTTCTGCGAATGATAATATAATTGCCACTTTCTTTATATTCAAATTCGTGTGGGAGTATTTGTTGTAAAATTTGAATTAAGGGTTTGTTAGTGACTGTATAACTAATTAAACTATCTTTCTTGAGTATTTTAGAATTGTACGAAAAATTGAAATTACCTTGATTGCTTAAGATGGTTAATACTTCTTGCAAAGGTTGGTTGTTAACTTTGATGCTGAGCGGTTTTGATAAATAGTTTTGTCCATACAGCGAATGCTGCATCATTAGTAGCATTATAAAAGTAAAAGAGTATGTAAGGAATAGTTTCATGCTTATTTGAGTATATAATGATGACCTTGTTTTTCTACTGTAATATCAAAAGTTTCGCTAATGATTTCAAGTACATGTTCTAGTGATTCGTTGTTAAACCTTGTAGTGAGTAATTCACTTCTAATATTTTTATTGCCAATTGATATTGAATCGTCGTAAGCTTCATTAAGTACTTCAACTAATTTCCATAGAGGCGTATTTTCGCATTCGAATTCCTTTACACGATAATATCGGTATAATTTTTCTTTATTTTTTTCGACATGTATGCTTGTATCATTCTTTTTGATTTTTGCTTTTTCATGCGGATGCAAGATAATTAGTTTGTTGAAATGGCGCACTTCAACCACACCAGTTTCTACAATAATTTCGGTATAATCTGATTTGTTTTTAACATTGAAGGATGTGCCAAGGACTTTGATTTCAACTTGATCGCCTGTTTCAATAAAAAATGGTTTCTTCTTGTCTGGTGAAATAGTAAAAAAGGCTTCACCTTGTAGTTGAACTCTTCTTTCGTTTCCTTCAAATTTTGCGGGATGGGTAAGTTTTGCTTGTTTGTTTAAGATAACGATACTTTTATCAGACAAGGTATCCGCCTTGATTTTTGTTAAGCTACATGATTCAATTTGTTTGAAAGGTATTTTAGGGGTGCTGTCATGATGTACAATGATTACAGGAATCGTAGTATTAGATTGTTGTTGAGAAAAATACCAGTAAGATGCTATCAGCAAAATAAATACAGCGGCAGCATAATAGAAAAATTTATTGAATTGAAAGTTTGGCTTGGGTTTATTTATTTTTTGTTCTAATCTTTTCCATGAGTCTTGAATATCTATGGTGGATGTTGAGCTAATTTGTTTACTATGTTCCCAAATATGTTTAAAATGATTATAGTAGGCAAGGTTAGCTTCATCATCTTCTAACCATTTTTCTACATCGGTTTTTTCTTCAGGAAGGCATTCTTGAAGTAAATACTTAACTAGTACTTCATCTGTTATATGTGGGGCCTGATTATTCATGGCAATAAGAGTTGAAGGTAAGTGAAAACAACAAATAGGGTAGTGAGGTAATCTGAAAGTTTTATACGCATCAGTCTTAAGGCTTTGCCCATTTGATTTTCGACCGTCTTTTCAGAAATGCGGAGTTGAGCAGCTATCTCTCGATATTTGAGATCTTCGAATCTACTTAATTGAAAAATAGTTCTGCATTGCTCAGGCAATTCTGATAAGGCTTCTCTAATTTTCTTTTCAAGCGTTTTTTGGGCTAATGGCTCATTGGCTTGAGGGGTAGATGAGTTTTTCATAACATAGGTGCTATGTGAGGCATAAGCTGCTTTTACTTTTTGATGTTTAATCCAGTTCAGACTTTCGTGATAAACTGCTTTATATAAATAAGCTTTAATTGAGGTTTGAATTGAAATACTCTTTCGTTTTTCCCATATTTTTACAAATACCTGTTGTACGATTTCCTCGGCTTCCATTTCATCTTTGATCATAGACAAAACATACACGTGCAAGCCTCTAAAGTAAGTGGTATACAAGGACTCAAATACCTCAGTATTATCTTGTTGTAGCGATATAAGTAATTCTTGTTCTATCAATTGAAATTCTTATCTGAGATGATTTGGCTTTCCAAGCTACAAAGTAAAATCATTTCATGTTTGAAATATCTTCCTTTAAGCTTAAAGTTTTATGAGTTTTCCAGAACCTGAAATTGATTTAGTAATATTCCCTTCGCCATAATAATACACATCGCCACTTCCTGAAATATTCACATAAAGTGTTTCTTTAAAATGAACGTAGGTTTTACCAGAACCTGAAGTTTTAGTAGTAACATGTATTATAGGTAAGTTTCTCGCATCAAATTTACCGCTGCCATTGATATTGGAGCTTAGGGTTTTTGCATTTCCTGATTGTAGTGCAACATCGCCAGAACCAGAGACTGATGAGGTAATACTCTCTGCATTGACTTCTTGCATATTAATATTACCTGATCCTGAAATATCTAATTTTAATGTTTGTACTTGAACCTGATTTGTATAAATACTCCCTGATCCACTCACAGTTAAATTTAGCTGATTTGCCAAAGCATGACTAGTCAAATCTATCCTGCCACTTCCGCTAACTTCTAGATTTGTCAGGTTTGGCCCACTAATATGTATGATTACAGGTTCTTTGGTGATAAAAACAGCGGGGAACCTTTCTTTAATGATTAAATTATTTTCTTTTACATAGAATTCGATGGCATCAAGTACGTTTTCTTGACCAGCAATGTCGATATGGTAGAGGCTATCTTGAGAATAATAAACTTTGGCATCTGTTCTAAGATCTATGCCAGAAAAATTATTTTCTTGAATAGTTTTTGTTACAATTGGGCCTTTGCCAATCAATCTTTTTTCGCATGAGCTTTGTAGGA
>JAGNOY010000258.1 GCA_017989935.1 Chitinophagaceae bacterium | reverse complement strand
TATAAATACCATCGTGAAGCTGATATCTTGCTGCTTGAATTTCTCTTGCTTTGATGACTCTATCTCGGATGGAATTACTTCCTTCTTGAGGTCGAGAGTTTGTGGAGGTAAGCTCTTGAAAAGATACTGGTGTAACTTCTACATGTAAATCAATACGGTCTAGCAAAGGACCTGAAATTTTATTTAAATATTTTTGTACAGTGCCAGGTGGGCAGCTACATTCTTTTTCGGGGTGATTGAAATAACCACAAGGACAAGGGTTCATAGAAGCAATCAACATAAAACTAGAAGGGAAGTCAATAGACATTCTTGCTCTTGAAATAGTTACTTTTCTTTCTTCCATGGGTTGTCGCATCACTTCAAGTACGGTGCGTTTAAATTCGGGAAGTTCATCAAGAAATAATACCCCATTATGGGCTAAAGAAATTTCTCCAGGTTGGGGATTACCTCCACCGCCAACTAAAGCTACATCACTAACAGTATGATGAGGGGAACGAAATGGTCGCCTATAAACCAATGTGGCATTTTCAGGTAATTTGCCAGCAACTGAATGGATCTTAGTGGTTTCTAGCGCTTCTTGCAAGGTGAGTGGTGGAAGGATAGAGGGAAGTCTTTTTGCAAGCATCGTTTTTCCAGCACCTGGTGGTCCGATGAGAATTACATTATGTCCACCTGCTGCTGCAATTTCTAAGGCACGTTTAATATTTTCTTGGCCTTTGACTTCATTGAAATCAATATCCATTTTTTCTTGGGCATAAAAAAATTCGTCCCTAGTGTTAATTTCTATGGGCTGTAGTTCTTTTTGGCCATTTAAAAATTCAATAATCTCGCTTATATGAGAAATACCATATACTTTGAGTTGATTGACCATGCCTGCTTCTCTAGCATTTTGAAGTGGTACAAAAAGCCCTTCAAAACCTTCTTTTCTGGCTTGTATGGCGATGGGTAAGGCCCCTTTAATTGGAAGCACGGTGCCATCCAATGAAAGTTCTCCCATAATGATATATTTGTGTAATTGATCTGTATTGACTTGCTCTGTAGCAGCTAGAATACCTATCGCAATGGGTAAATCAAAAGCACTTCCAGATTTTCTGATGTCTGCTGGTGATAAATTGACAACCACTTTTATTCTCGGGAATCGGTAATGATTATTTTTAATGGCACTTTCAACACGATGTTGACTTTCTTTCACTGCATTGTCGGGTAATCCAACAACATAAAATTTTAATCCTTCCAGTACATCTACTTCTGTAGTGATTGTGATTGCTTCAACGCCATACACCGCACTGGCAAATAACTTTACCATCATACTCCTCATTCAATTAGAGGGTAAAGATAAAAGATTCGCTACTGCAAATGCAATTCGATGTTATTTTATTTCAAATTTTCTTTAAAGGAAAACCTCATGAATTTGTTTAGCAGAAGATCATCCTCTAATTTTAGCTGATGAAGAAAAGGGTCGCCATTTTTTGTGCCATAGTTTGCTGGATTCTTTTATTCTTTTATTTGATACCTACAGATGTCGTGGCTTCATGGACAGTTTCTTTGGCACTATTGGGAAGCGTTGGGATGTTAGGGTTGGTAGTATATTTCTTTTTTAGTTTTGACCGAATAGGCTCAGTAGATATTTTTTGGTTGAAGCTTTTGATGATTGTTGTTTCGTTTTTCGGATTTGCTGTATTGTTTATTTACAGTGCATTTTACAAAGAAAAAATAGAATTTGAAAGGCATGGAGTGCTTTGTAAAGGTTTGATTGTTTTTCAGGAGCAGCAACAATTTGAACATGACGAACATTATCCTATTCAAATTCGATATCAAATCAATGAAAAGCAATCTAATTCTGTCTCTATGCAATTAAGATGGAAGGATTTTAATGAAACAAATTTTAATTGGTATGTGCCTGTAATTTATTCCTCAAGATTTCCTTATTGGGCTAAAGTAATTTCACATAAAAATGAGTATGTTCGTTATGCCCATTATTTTGATACTTTAAATAAAGAGGTACTGAATGATATTCCCTTCATTGATACAACAGATATTTCTTTGTTGCATAATTTGAAAGTATATATAAGCATGGGGCGTTCGGCACCTGAATTGAAAGAGCAATTACTTAAGAATCATTATAATGATACTCAAATTGATTCTATCTTCAAACAGATGCCATTAGAAATTATACCGGAGGACAGCACGGATTACAATTCAATATTATCTGTATTAGCTACCTTGGTTGGTGTGGTTGGTCTGGTGATGAAATTATTTGGAAGGAAATAAGTTAGTGCAACTAAGAAGTTTATCCTCGATCAAACATCAATCGCATACCTTTATTCTCAGATACCTGTTTGCCTTGATCAAACATCATTTCTCCGTTTACAAAAGTCTTTTCAATAGAGGAAGAAAATGTTTTTCCTTCCAAGGGACTCCATCCACATTGGTATAAAATATTTTGTTTAGTCACTTTGGTTTTTTTCTGAAGATCTACTAACACAAAATCGGCATAATATCCTTCACGAATATAACCTCGATTGGCTATTTGAAAACATTGTGCAGGAGCATGACAAGCTTTTTCTACGATCTTTTCTAAGGAGATTTTACCTTCATGATAAGCCTCAAGTAACATCAATAAACTATGTTGAACTAAAGGCAATCCAGCGGGAGCCTCTGAATACGGTTTTTGTTTTTCTTCCCAAGTATGTGGGGCATGATCGGTAGCGATAATATCTAAGCGATCATCTAACAAGGCTTTCCACAGCGCTTCTTTATTTTCTTTTGCTTTGATTGCTGGATTGCATTTAATTAAATTACCTAATTGCTGATAATCATCAGCAGTAAAATGAAGATGATGCACGCAGACTTCAGCAGTGATTCTTTTATCAGTAAGTGGAAATAAATTGGTGAACAGTTGTAATTCCTTTTCAGTACTAATATGCAAAATATGGAGTCGAGTATTGTGTTTTTTAGCTAACTGAATCGCGCCAAGTGATGATTCATAACAAGCTTCTACATCGCGGATAATTGGGTGCAATCTGGCATGATTGATTAGCATACCTTCTTGCTGAAGTCTTTCAAGATTTTCTTTGATGATACTTTCTTTTTCGCAATGGGTGGCTATGAGTACTTCACTTTCAGAAAAAATCTTTTCTAAGGTGACTATATTATCCACCAGCATATTGCCTGTGCTAGAACCCATAAATATTTTCAATCCACAGATTTCATGTTTATGCTGATTAATTTTAAGGGCCTCCTCAGCATTATCGTTTGAAACACCTAAGAAGAAGGAATAATTAGCCAAAGAAGTATGTTTGGCTATAGTCATTTTTTCTTCAAGTTTTTCAAGATTTAAGGTAGGTGGAATTACATTGGGCATTTCCATAAAGCTTGTAACACCACCTGCCACAGCGGCCCTTGCTTCGGACTGAATGCATGCTTTATGCGTCACACCTGGTTCGCGAAAATGAACTTGATCGTCAATGAGTCCGGGCAACAGAAATAGCCCCTCTCCGTTAATTTCAGTAAATTGTTCAAGGGATTCGATGCGATCAGCTATTTTTTCAAAAAGTTCTTTACGTATTTGAATATCCGTGGTAATGATTTTTCCTTCATTAACAAGTTGAACATTTCGAATGATATAATTTTTCATGTTTATCTATTCTTGCGAAGATAAAAGATTTATCTTTAGCGCTTTAAAATTGGAGACACTCATTTAATCAAACATTTAAAGAGTTAAATAAATTATTTTTATGAAGAAATTCTTACTGCTTTCTCTTTTTACTTCTATAGTTATGAATTCATTTGGTCAATCGGCTTTTATACGAAGAGGCTCAGATGATGCTTACTTACTTGACAGATTAGATATCTTAAATCGAAGAGTTTCGGATACATTATTTACAGCAACGAGTCCTTATACAATCAAAGACAAAGTAAATTTCTTGGAGAATTATGCCAATGAGCATCGGAAAAGTTTATCTAAAAGCGACATGACTGATATCAAACGAATGATTTCGAAGAATGGCGAATGGGCAGCAAATGGTGATGCTGCAGAAGAGTCAGAATATTCCTTGTTTTTTACCATGTATAAAACTAAATCAGATTTTATTCATATTAATA
>JAGNOY010000257.1 GCA_017989935.1 Chitinophagaceae bacterium | reverse complement strand
CAGGGCTAGCCACAGATGTGCATGATGACTTTCATCTGCTTGCTACCTGCAGAAGTGACTCATTACTTATTCAAGATGCTTATACATTTTATAATGGGGAATACCTACTTCAATAAATTCTTCACCAACTAATTCATAACCTTGTTTAAGATAAAATTCAATAGCGGTTTGTCGAGCATTCAATTCAATATGGTAATATTCATTTAGGGCACAAAAATTTTCTGCATAATGAAATAGTAAACTTCCAATTCGTTTTGATTGCATATAGTCAGTAACAGCCATTTGTCGGATTTTTATAGTATCCTTATCTAAAATTTTTAGCATCACACAAGCAACCACCTGGGCTTCAATTTTTGCAATAACAATATATTGATCTCTGTCTTCAGTTAAATCTTCATCAAATAAATTTAGTCCCAAGGGCTTTCTCAAAACCTCATTTCTTAAATTCAAAACCTCTTGATATAAGGGAGAGGCATAATCAATTATTTCAAAATCAAGATTCATAATTTGTGTTTAAATCACTTGATAAATTATAGACGCAATTGAATTAATTTCTAATAAATTAGATTGTTGATTATTCGAATTTGGATGTGAATTGGTTGCGTAGACTTTTGAAATAATTCCTTGTGCAGCAATTTTTTCTAAGGCCTGATTTGAAAATAAACCATGTGTGGTTAAAGCAATGATTTCAATTGCACCAGCATCACGATAAATTTGGGCTGCTTGCATTAACGAACCTCCAGTTCTTATCATATCATCATAAATAATTACTTTTCTGTTTTTTACATCTGCGTTTATGCCAGTGATATGAGTTTCTGAACCACTCTTTCTTTCTTTATACACAAAAGCAGATTTAACGCCCATTTCAAAAGCTAATGATTCAACCCATTTTGCACGCCCTGCATCTGTTGCAGCAAGAATAAAATCACTGCCATAGAGTTTTTGACAAGTGTCTAAAATAATTTGCTTACAGTATAAATGAGTGCATCTAATATCTCTATCAAAATAATAAGGAATTCCTTCAGAATGTAAGTCCATTAAAAATACTTGATTGGCCTCGGCACACATAGGAATAGAAGAGAAAAGCAAGGCTCTATTTTTGGCTTTTACTATTTCGCCTGGTTTCACTGCTCTTTCCATGGTTGAATATCCAAAATAAGGAATGATAATTTTTAAAGAATTAGCCCCTTGATGAGCTATCCCTTGTGCAAAATCATATAATTCCATGGTATTTGATTCGTCGATGGTTCCGCCAATGAGAATGATATCACGACCTTGTACCTCTGTATCTATTTTATGGTAAATTTCTCCATCAGGGAATGACTTACTTTGAATACTCCCCTCTTCATACTTACCCAACTCTAAAACTTCATTTTTTAAATAGTTGTATGCAAAGGTTGAGAAAATGATTTTTGGGGCCATAATCGTCATTTTAGGCGAAATTAATTCTTGTAATCCTTCTTTCCTAAATTATATCTTGAAGTAAAAAAAATCAATTCAAAACTTTCAAAATTTAAATAAACTAGCCTTAGAATAAAATGTGGATAAATTCAAGTAAATAATTCCGCTAAATGCCTATAAATACTGAATTCAGACTAAAATAAAAATACTTTTAAAACTTGCAAAAAAACGATTAAAAAGCTACCTTTGTGAGCCTTTGAAAAAATAGAAAAAAACTACATTTTTTAAAGTTTCAAACATAAAAACAAATAGACAATATGGCATCTGAAAGTGAAAAAGACCTACAACCTAATTATGGCGCTGATAGTATTCAGGTACTTGAAGGATTAGAGGCAGTTAGAAAGCGTCCTGCCATGTATATTGGCGATATCAGCATGAAAGGTTTGCATCATTTAGTGTATGAAGTTGTAGACAATTCCATTGATGAAGCTTTAGCAGGTCATTGTAAAAATATCACAGTCAAAATACTTGAAGGCGAATCTATTTCTGTCGAAGATGACGGAAGAGGAATTCCAACAGCCATGCATACTAAAGAGAAAAGAAGTGCATTAGAAGTTGTCATGACTGTTTTACATGCAGGTGGAAAGTTCGATAAAGGTTCTTATAAAGTGTCTGGTGGTTTGCATGGTGTGGGTGTAAGTTGCGTAAATGCCTTAAGTAAATACCTTTATGTAGAAGTGAATCGTGATGGCAAAAAGTTTGAACAAGAATATAGTTGCGGTGCCCCGAAATATCCAGTTCGTGAAATTGGAACAAGTGATACAACAGGAACTAGAATTATTTTTACCCCTGATGATAGCATTTTTACTGTAAGTGTATATAATTACGAAATTTTAGCTGCCCGTTTGCGCGAATTATCTTTCCTAAATCGTGGAGTTCGCATTCATCTGATTGATGAAAGAGAAAAAGACGAACAAGGACAATTTCTTCGAGAAGAATTTTATAGTGAAGGAGGTATCAGTGAATTCATTTTGCTTTTAGATAAAAATGCTAAACGTGAAGGATTGCTAACAGATCCAATTTATGTTGAAGATTATGATAAAGAAAATCATGTCACTGTTGAGCTTGCCATGATGTATAATCAGTCGTATAGTGAAAATGTATTTTCTTACGTGAATAATATTAATACCATAGAAGGTGGGACTCACGTAGCAGGCTTTAGAAGAGCAATCACTAGAGTGTTCAAATCATATGGCGATCGAAATAAATTGTTTGAAAGAGCTAAAGTGGATATTTTAGGTGATGATTTCCGAGAAGGATTAAGTGTGATAGTTTCTGTGAAAGTTCCAGAACCTCAATTTGAAGGTCAAACAAAAACTAAATTAGGGAATAGTGAAGTTTCAGGTATAGTAGATGCAGCGGTTTCTAAAGTATTAGATGCTTATTTAGAAGAACATCCTAAAGAAGCAAAAATCATTATTGATAAAGTAATCATTGCAGCTCAAGCTCGTCAAGCCGCCAGAAAAGCACGTGAATTAGTACAACGAAAAAATGTTTTAACAGGTAGCGGACTTCCTGGTAAACTTGCAGACTGCAGCGATAATGATCCCACAAAATGTGAATTGTATCTAGTCGAAGGAGATTCAGCAGGTGGAACGGCTAAACAGGGCCGTAATAGACAGTATCAAGCGATTCTTCCTCTAAGAGGTAAAATCTTGAATGTTGAAAAAGCCATGCCCCATAAAGTATTTGAAAATGAAGAAATTCGAAATATTTATACTGGACTTGGGGTGACCATCGGTACACCAGACGATGCAAAAGCATTGAATACAACAAAACTTCGCTATCACAAACTCATCATCATGACCGATGCCGATGTGGATGGTTCGCATATCTCAACCTTGATTCTTACCTTCCTTTATCGGTATATGAAGGAGCTTGTTGAACAAGGATATGTTTACATTGCACAACCTCCTCTTTACTTGGTAAAAAAAGGAAAAGAACAAGCATACGCGTTTGATGAAGAAGAAAGACAAAAAATTATTCAGCAAATTGCTGGTGGCAAAGAAGATAGCGTGCATACACAACGATATAAAGGTTTGGGTGAAATGAATGCTGAACAACTTTGGGAAACAACCATGGATCCAGATAGAAGAACGTTGAAACAAGTGACCATAGAAAGTGCTGCTGAAGCCGACCGAGTGTTTGCTATGTTAATGGGAGAAGAAGTTCCCCCGCGTAGAGAATTCATCGAAAAACATGCAAAATACGCCAAAATTGACGTCTAGATTATGATGAAATTTGGCTTAAAATGGCTTTAATTTCTTCTTGATCCACACCCACATATTGTAGTTTTTCCTGCATACTTTCAGGAGAAAAAACTTCTCCGTTGCTAAACGATTTCCTTGCAGCAGTATGAACTTCTTGGCATTTTGTTTTCTCTAAAACCTCTCGCACATTACCTGAGTTTAGGCCACTTCCAGGCATAATAATGATTCGCTCATTAGCTTGCGTATTCAATTTTGCAAGTAAAGGCAAACCATTCATTACAGAAGGATGCTGTCCGCTACTCAAAAGTCTTTTACAACCACAATCAATCAAGTCTTCTAAGGCTTGCACAGGATCCGAACATCGATCAAACGCACGATGAAAAGTAACTGGCATATTCCCAGCTAGCCCAACTACCCTCTTCATCCTTTCGGTATGTATAGTGCCATTATCAC
>JAGNOY010000256.1 GCA_017989935.1 Chitinophagaceae bacterium | reverse complement strand
CAACATGGTAATTTGTTGCAATTAAACTATCATCGATAAAAAAACCGGACCCGAGCTGCCCATTGTCGGTTACTATGGTAACTGTTGATCCAACATATTTTTTGTAAATTGTACTGGCATCTTGAATTCTATCTCGTTCCGCTTTGTTTTCCTGAGTAATTTTAATGAGAGAGTCATATTCACGCTTAACTTGATCAGAAATTATTTGATCCGCATTTGATTCTTGAAAAAACTGTTCATAGTTACAAGAAATCATTAAACTGGTAAAAATAAAAAGCAATCCCAATATATTTATGTTAAAATAAATGTTCCTCATTTTATTCTACTTTTAAAATGAATAATGCTTAGTGAAATTATACATTAAATGAAAATCGACTTAGCAATACTTTTAGTCGAATACAAATCAAGCATAAATCTACACTTTTCAAATATATTAGCAAAAATAATATGGTTTTTTGATGATCTATTTAGTAACTACTAATTAGTAGCATAAACTAGCTTACTATAAAAAAGAATAAAAAGTACCTTCTCTGCAATTTTAAGACTTACATTTTAATCAAATGGAATACAAATCGTCACCGCTCAAATGATGTAACTCTTTCTCAAAAATACGTCGATGCCTACTACTTTTAATGGGTTACAGCCAAATATAACATCAAATTTGCTGAATAAAATAATTTATAAGTTTTTTTTTGGAAAGTTGAGATTAGATTAGATATTTGCATTGTGAACCTTTATCAAATTGTTTATTCTTGCTTCGCTGATAGTAAACATGACCACCACTTGAATTCTATCTTTGGCTGAACTTAATATAAAGCCTTGATCAATTATATAAGTACTTCATATTTGATTTTTTTTCAAAACCCACTATTATGTTCTTTATTTTACTTGCAATTACTCTAGTAGTTAGTAATGTCTATTTGAATTGGAATACAAATAAGCCTTCTGGTTTAATTTCGCTCCCTGATTACTTTCAGAATATACGTCAAAAAGCGAAATTCTGGGAATTATTACAAATCGTTACTGTTCCATTTATTTATGTTTACAATCAAGCAATTGGAATATTCTGGTTAATTCAAGGACTATTCCGGATTATTGTTTGGATTTTTCAGAACATTATTGTAGATGGAATTTGGCTCATCGCCCGGCTTATATTTCATTACTTCATTTTTTGGCCATGGAAAATTCTACGACTTGCATTTGAACAAATAAAATATAGTTGGAAACTTTCTTTCTATAAAATTGGTGTAACAGGTCTATTTATTGCTCTGCTGCTTATTTTTTTAGGCCGATACCTGGTACAACAGTATAAATATCCCCTCATAACTAGCCATGCACTTACCCTTCTTTCAATTTTCCCTGTTGCGTGGGCGCTTGCCAAAATTTCATCATTAAGATTTACCTCCACGGGATCTCCTACGAGTTCAAACAGTAAAATATCATTCTATCTTATCATATTTATCGGACTTGCCCTTTCACTATTTGGAATCGAAACACTGATTTTATTTATTGGAACATTTTCTTCTTTGGCACCGGTAATTGGTAGCTTGTTATCAGGCGGAAGTGTCTTTATATCCATGCTTATTATTTTTAATTGTATCGTGGTATTTTATCTCCTCAGCGTCTTTCCCCAACTTCTACTTCATACTTCTGGCAACTTTAAAAGTATCCTTAAGAGTTGCTTTAGTCATTTACTACATAAATGGCCACAGTATATTCTTGGAGCCTTTGCAGCTTTGTTACCAGCGACCCTACTTTCTATTCTACCAACAATCCTCATTTCTGGTTCGGTTTATGTAACACAAAATATCACAGATGGCATTTATAAATACAGAATTGAACAAAAGAGTATTGCTATAACCAATTCCGCGCCAGTTGGTCAACTTGCAGACTGGATAGATCCTAAAAAAATCAGTCAAGATAGCGCCAGAAATTTAATACAGATATACGGTAAACAAAAAGAACTTGAACAAGAGAAAGCAAACCTTCAGATTAACAGGATTTTTTTCACTTCTCAACTCAAGAAATACAGCAATCCACTCGGCGCTACTCCTCTTTTTGGCGTTGCCGGTGAAGCCTATCTTTACTTCGTGACTGGTCAAAAAGCTGTGAACATACAACCTGCTTTAACACCGATAGAAACTGACAACTACATACAAAATTTAGATCTCAGTAAGGAGCAAACCGTAACCGCAATAAAAACACTTTCTGCTGACATCAAGTCCGAACTTGAGAAAAGTAAATCAAGAAAAGACAAACTTGAAAATGAACTAGAAAATGTATGTGTGATCAAACAACCTTATTCATCGGGAGGAATCCAGTCTGATGGAAATCCACCAATTTCTTCAGTTGTGGCATCTTATGATGCGTGCGAAGAAAAACGAAAAGCAATAAGAACTCAAATTTCAGAACAGGAAGAAAATATTCAATATGTCGAACAGAAATTGTCTCGTTTAACACAACTAAAAGGTGAAATCGAAATCATTCAAATGCACCTTAGCGAAAATGTTTCGAATATGAATTTTATATTTTCTTTCTCTTATTTGATACTTGGTATCTGGATTTGCTTGATCGTTGCATTTTGTTGCGGGTTTTTGGTAATTGTATTTGCTAATCTTAATTATGCAATTTATCACGATGAAGAAGATATCAAGAATTGGAAAATCATGGTACTCTTCAGGGAGGCAAATACGAGAAATAGAAATCAGCCATTGCTAGGGCTTCTAATTACAGCTACACTTTCGATTCTTTTTGTTATTTACGGTGGTCTCTATAGCAACTTCAAAGGACTACATCTTATAAACAAATTAAAAAACGTATTTAGCATTTCCATAACCCAAAGAAATCCTTCACTCCTTTCAGCCAACCTTATCAAAAATCCAATATTTTCCGCTCCATCCGAAAATTCAGAAATTCCTGGCACTAAAGCAGAGGTTGATGCGACAGTGGATTCTATTGCAACATCTCAAGCTGCTGTAGCTGCAGTTACTCAAGCTGAGGCTCAGGATGCTCAGAGCGTTCAAGCATATCAATTACCTGACGCAAACCTAGCTACTGGTGAATCGACGGAATCGCAAACTGCGGACGGCTTGAATTCTTATATTGCTTTTGTTGAACTATTTTCAACGGAAGACAAAGCACAACAGGCACGTAGTTCCTATGCCGCCAAAGGCATCAACCTTCGCATTATACCTCCTGGTAGCTTTTTAGGAAACAACGACCAGTTTTATCTCCTTTGTGCTGGTTTTGAAGTATCACTTCTTGAGGCCCAACGATTAAAAAATAAATTGAATGAGCAAGGAATTAACTGTGTCATTCAAAAGTTCTGAATTGAAAGTCAAAGGTTCAATCCTGAAAATAACGTGAAATAATTGCTTTATATTGCAATTCACTCCTAACACGTCTCAAATTAGGGTCGTTTACAATCAGGTGCTTGTAGGCAAAACCTTTCGAACAGGCCAATTCCAAAGTTTTTATTGCTGTAGCCTGTTCGCTTTTAATTTCAGCTAAGGCGCATGCATTCACAAAAAGGACTATTCGATCTTCCGGATCTTTTTTCTTGGCTGCTTGAAGCATGGAATAAAAAGTATTCATATTCCTATGACTCAACAGGTATCCATAGGCCATCCAAGCTAGATTTGATGCGGTATTAAGGCTACTATCTTTTTCAATTGCATAGGAAATTTTATGGATCCCAGATTCATTTCCATATAACTGTTGTTGCGAAATGATGCTTATCCCTGACCAAATCAGTGCCTCTGGACAATCCTTGCAAGTACTAGCGGCTCTATCTGCATATGATACTGCTTTCATGGCATTTCCAGAAGAAAGTAGAATCTTAGCCGTAATAAGGTTCGCATCATAATCATCAGGCATGTTTTTAATTGTAACACCTAGGTCATTTTTAGCGAGCTCAATTTGACCTGACATGTATTCTGCCAAACCTTTATATTTATAAACTAATCCGGATTTAGTATTATTTATTAATATATATTTTTCAGCAAGCCGTATCCCTTGTTCATATTCGCCAGCCAAGTAATGTGCCAAAATTGCTTTAGGTGCAATGGTATCTGTGTAATTATACTTGTTCGACTCCTTAAACATCTGCGCCGCTTCACTGTATCGGTTAA
>JAGNOY010000255.1 GCA_017989935.1 Chitinophagaceae bacterium | reverse complement strand
ATCCAATTCCAATGAAGGAGGGATAACATCTGATTGGGGCAATTCTTTTAAATTATTTTCGTTGATAAACATTGAAATTGGAATAGTGCGTTACAAATATACTACAAACTTTCAATAAAAAACATACATTTATCAGGGTTGTATCCGGGCTTACCGTTGTTGTAGTAGGCTACTATATCAGCGTCATCAATATGCAAACCACACCTATGTATTGCAAGGCTGTACAAAGTTTGATCTTGCCTCGCATGAATCATTCTTGGGTCTGCACTATCCATTATATCATGCGCTCTATTTGTTTTAAATAGCCCTAATTGCATACCTTCTCTCCACAGTTCAAATACACTCCTTCCGTTGGGATTGTCCAGCCTCAATCCAACCATGCCCGAAGCAATTTCAGGCAGTTGCTCTGCTTCATCTCTTGTAAATCCTGCCCACTCTAAAGCTGCATCGGAACTTGTTTGCGCCATGTTATACCCTGTCCTGAACCCAACTACTCCTTTGTCACTTATAAGGTCAAATAATGGGTGAGGATTCCTTATACACCAGAACGATGCGTCTAAGTGAAGGATAATATTTGCTCCTGTTGCCATTGCAGCTTCAAATTCGTAAATCTTAAAAGCGTATGGATTTTCTTCATGCGTTGGTGAATGTGGTGGGTATTCATCTTTCCATGTCATAACCTTTCCTGCAAAACCATGATGCACTAAACTATTCTCCAAACGGGATACGCCCTTGCTATACCATCCATTTTTTCCGGTGCTAACGATTACTGCTTTATCAATGTTTTCCATAATTCATCATTCTTTTTATCGCACGTTTTGCTTTATACAACCTACTAACTCTAAGGATGCTTTTAATAAACATTTTCCTTATCCTCTTGCCACCAGTCCAATCTATTTTTAAATAGGTATTACTACTTGAATACCCAAGTTGTTGTTTGTACTTTACAACATCTTGATTACCCATAGCGTAATTTCGTACCCTTTCAGTTAAGTCCATAATTAATCTTTTATGCCGTAACGTTCCGCATGGGAATCCTTTGGCTCGTAATTGTAATAGTATAGTTCTTCGTCAATGTGAATTTCGTTGGTAAGTAGTGGCTTAATTGCCATAGACCATTGTTCGTCTTCGTTATACCTGATTCTTGGGAATGGCACTGACTTGGCTATATCAGTTCTTATAACATCTTTGTAGAAAGGGCATCTCACGTATGAGTAACCATCGAAGTTATCCATCCATTTTTCATAACGAATAGAATGGTTGCTGCTTTTATACTCCCCGTTCATCATACACCTTTCTTTGAAAGTGATAACCGGAATTTCAGGATTACTTCTTATAGCTTCAAGTATTAGTTGTATTGCATTTGGGGCTAATAAATCGTCAGAATCAACCTGAATAGAATGAGTGCCTTTTGCGTGTTTATAAAGAAGTTCACGCTTTTCCCCGATTGTCATAATTTTTGCATCCTCAAAAACAAGCACTTCGATAGGGCAAAGTATATCCCAATACCTTTCACACTTTAAACCATCAACATCATACATATCCACCTTTCTTACATATTCTTGCTTGTCTATACATTCAAGCAATTTCTGTAAATCTTCTTTTCTGTCAGGTGTAGAAGGTATCAATATTGATAACTCTATTGGTGTCATATTCTTTCCCCGTTTTTAAAAGTTGAAATTACCTTTTCCCCACTATCAATATCTTCTCTTTTTTCATAAACATAGTAAACTATACCTGTATTAAGAAGTGTTGCTCTTGTTACGTATCTTGTGGCATCGTGTTTTTTAGAACTATTTATGGCATAGTTTTCTGCACCTGCCAATCCGTTGAACATTTTCATAAATTAAACTGTTTTTTGTATTAAGAATCCTTCCTTCCCCTTTTCAGCACCCTTTCTACCATGTCCGAATCCTTCTGCATACTCCCATTTAAACCCACCTGCTGTTTTTAGCCTTACCCCTTTACAACAATGGAATATCATACTTTGGTCTACACCTGTAATTCTACTTGCCTCTTGTTGTGAACCAAATTGCCTAATAAAAATACCTTCTTTTGTAAATTTGTTAACAGGCTTAGATTTTGGGTTATCATACCCTGTGGCTAAAAATTCCGGCTTTACTTTTTTTAACCCAATATCAAATGCGTGTTTTGTATTGTAACTGTGTGAACACCATTCTAAATTTATAAGCCTGTTATCTGTTTTAATGCCATTTATGTGATTAATAGATGGGTAATTTTCAGGATTAGGCATAAAAGCTATTAATACAAGCCTATGAACTTTTGCATTTAACTGCACTGTCCCTGAATTACAATCCATTAACTTTACAGAACAATACCCTCCGGTTTGCATATTGTTTTGTTTAAGTATTTTTGCTTTAAATGTAAGTTTATTTGTTTCTGTATAAACACCACCTCTTATTCTATTTACAGTTCTGGTATTAGACCGAACTCTACCTAAGTTACTTACAGAATAAACGTCTTCAAAACCGACAACAGGCATCCATACCTCCCCATCAATATCCTCCATAGATAGGTTTAGCCATGTAAAAGAATCGTATTTTTTCATAAATCGTAATTTCTTTTTTTCATTTCTTCATACTTAGCCATGTCCACAGACCATCCAATTTTCTGCTGCTCGTCAAATTGAGAATCACGAACTTCGTTATATTCTGTGTATGCAGGATTGCGATGTTCCATTATTGCATAGGGAATATAAACGTACCTGCCAAGCAATTTTGCTACATCCATTTGATGGTTGTCCGCAAATAAACTCAAATATTCAGGATGGTAGATATAGTTGAATCGTGAGTAGTATTTCTTATCACATACAGTCATTACACATAATGCCGAACCACTGTCTTTTTCATGGAAGTGTAAGTACCCATCACCATCAGGAAAGTGTAATCCCATTTCTGCCCTAATTATAGAATCAAAGCCATAGAAGTTAAAAAATATATCATCAGAACCGATACAAATTACGTCCCACTCAATATCGGGGATTGACCTGTTCACTGCATTTATCTTAGATGTTGATAACCCCCACTCAATAGATATGTTTGCCTTCCTTGTTCTTACCCTGCTTATAAATGCTTCGTTGTTTACAGCATCATCATCGGTGTCAAGTGTAAGGGATATAAAGGTGTTTTCTTTATCTTGGATATTATCAACGATACTATCAAGTGCCTTAATTAATTTTTCAGGTCTTCCACGAGAAGGCAGCTTCACCAATATTTTCAATGGTTTGTCCATGTATTACTTTTTATCGGTTATTTCCAATCCAAAAAGGTCGCCGCCTTCACCAAATGCTTTGCCGCTAATCCATAGGCATGATTTCTTTTGGTAGTGGATACTTTTACCTACCCCATCACTGTCACTAAATAATACTATGCTTCCACGTGGAATACGGCTTTCCCATTCATCACTTACTTCAAGCACTTCCGCACGTATTAGTTGGAAATCGGTTACGACTATCCCTGCATCTGTTTCTGATTCTTCTTTAGGTAAAGGGTGAACTATGAGCATAGCCCCCTCTGGTTTGATTGTTTTCATTTTTTTTTGATTGTTTTAAATTATTGAATTATCGAAGTCTTCCCAATTAAAAATATCGTTGTTTCTTTCTTTTTTCTTTTTTGTCAAACCTAATATCTGCATATTGCGCCACAGGGTTGGTTGCGGAATAGATAATAAAATAGCGATTTTTCTCCCCGACATCTTCTTAGAAGACATTTCAATTACTAATGATACCTGTTCCGATGTTATACTAACTTTTTTTAGTGGCACAACTTGGTTTTGCAAATATTATGAATTTTTAGTTAGTTTTTCTAATTTTTTTATCCAAATTTTCAATTCCTGATATTCTGTTGGGAACTGTCCTTTTACGTAATAAGGGTTTGGTTCTTTCCATACCATCCTTATTCTTTGTTTGTAGCGTAAAATTAATTCGTTTTCTATCTCATGGTCAGTGGTAAGCATTTGGTTCTTCATTTGTATTGGATTGGTTGGGGTTTCCCATGCTTTATTCGTTTATGGTTAATTGTTATTTTGGTTTACAACTATTTCATCACTTGCTTCATCTCCCCATGCACATACGATTAAATACCCACCATTTACAGGTTGCAATACAACAGGGTCAGG
>JAGNOY010000254.1 GCA_017989935.1 Chitinophagaceae bacterium | reverse complement strand
GATGCCGTAAATTTATCGCAAACAGCCTTAGACAATATCCAAGAAGAAGTAAAAAATAGCTATGGCGATAAATATTATCAGCATAGAGTATTTAAAAATAAGAATGAAAACGCGCAAGAAGCTCATGAGGCCATTCGACCTACGAACATGGCAACAAGGCATGTTGAAGACATGGACCAACATCGTTTATACGAATTGATTTGGAAAAGAACGATGGCTTCTCAAATGTCAGATGCTGAATTAGAAAAAACAACTGCTAAAATCAATATTTCTACCCAGCCAGAAAAATTAACTGCTTCTGGTGAAGTGCTCAAATTTGATGGATTCCTCAAATTATACATGGAAAGCAAAGACGAGGAAGAAAATGAGGATGAAAATCAAGAAGGCATGTTGCCCTTGCTAAAAGTAGGACAATCCTTAGATATACAAAGTCTGTTAGCAACAGAAAAATTCAATCGTCCTTTACCAAGATATACTGAAGCCTCTTTAGTTAAAAAATTAGAAGAACTGGGAATAGGTCGCCCATCTACCTATGCGCCGACCATCACCACCATACAAAATAGAAATTATGTGGTGAAAAAAGACAAGGATGGCATTAAAAGGGCCTATCGGGTGATGTCTTTAAAAGGAAATCAAATTCAAGAATCAAACTTAGAGGAAAATACAGGTGCAGAAAAAAATAAAATGTTTCCGACTGATTTAGGTAATGTGGTAACTGATTTCTTGAAATTGCATTTTTCTCAAGTGATGGATTATCAATTTACGGCCTCCATCGAATCTCAATTTGACGAAATAGCTAGTGGCAAAAAAGAATGGAGCAAAATGCTTGGCAGTTTTTATTCTCCATTTCATGACCTAGTTGAAAAAACCATGGAAACTGCGGAACGAGCTAGCGGCGAACGAGAATTAGGCATCGATCCGGATTCTGGAAAAAAAGTCATAGCACGTATAGGTCGCTTTGGACCTATGATTCAAATTGGGCATGTTGATGATGAGGATAAGCCCCGATTCGCCACCTTACGTGGACATCAAAGTATAGAAACAATTACCTTTGAAGAAGCCATGGAGTTGTTTAAGCTCCCACTAACTTTAGGTATTTATCAAGATCAAGAAGTATTAGTCAATATTGGCAGGTTTGGTCCCTATGTAAAATGGGGCGAACAATTTATTTCACTACCAAAAGGTGAAGAACCCATTCAAGTGACTTTGGACAGAGCCATTGAGGTCATTAATCTGAAACAAGTTGAAGACGCTCCAATAGGCCATTATCAAGAAAAACCTATCACGAAGGGTAAAGGACGTTTCGGTCCATTTATCAAATGGGACGGTTTATTTATTAATATACCGCGAGCCTATAATTTTGATACCATCAATCAAAAAGAGTGCGCTGAATTAATTGAGAAGAAAGTAGAAAAAGAAGCTAATAGGTATATTCTTAATTTCCCCGAAGAAAAAATTTCCGTAGAAAATGGTCGATGGGGGCCTTTTATTAAGTTCAACAAAAAAATGTTGAAGCTTATAAAAACTGAAGGCGGAAAGTTTACAGCCGAAGAAGCAGCAATACTTACCCTTGATGAAGTTAAAAAAATGGTTGAGACTCAAATTCCAAATGCGTTTGCTAAGAAAACTAAATCTGCGGTAAAAAAAGCAGCAACGAAATCTGTCACAGCTAAAAAAGCTGCGGTTAAAAAGGCAATAAAGAAATAAGCTGATCGTTTTTATGTATCTTTAATTGAATCGATAACTTATGAATGAAAGGAAATCTTCTAGCGAAAAAGTATTTCAAACCTTTCGTGCTTCTGTAGATATTGCCATGGGAGGCTTGTACCTAACAATTGCTTTTTTGGGATTTAAATTTCCTTCATCATGGAGTCAATTCGGAGGTATGACAAAAGATACTGTATATATTGTTTGTGGAGGTTTTGCTTTGTATGGTGTTTACAGAATAATCAAAGGTGGGTTGAAAATGAAAGAGATACTTGCCCTTGACAAAAGAAATTCCATTGTTAAATCTTCCTAAGTCTTTTAATTGTTACACCTTATTTTGTTTGAATGTTCTTTTAATTTGTAAACTTGTAAAATCATTTTTCAATGAAAATTCTTTTTAAAATCTTACCAAACTTGCTTGTGTTTTCTTGCGTAGTTTTCTTATTCGCTTCATGTGAAGAAGGGACCACTAAGGATAATCAAACCTCAGGAAGTATTAAAATTAGTATTGATGAAACTTATAAGCCAGTGATGGAAGAGCAGTTGAAAATTTTTAGCTCTCGATTTCCAAATGCCACAATTAAAGCAGAATACAAGCCAGAAGCGGATTGCTTTAAAGATTTTTTTGAAGATACAACCCGCGTTATTTTTGTAACTCGAGAATTAACTGAAGAAGAGAAAAGTTATTGCACAAGTAAGCAAATGGTTTTTAAGAGTTTGCCTATGGCACGGGATGCCATCGCATTTATTACTTCCAAGAACTTCAAAAACCCTAATTTTAAGTATACCGAAATGAAGGATATTTTAGCAGGCAAATCTTCAACCCAGGATTTGCAGGTTGTCTTTGATAATAAGGCATCAAGCACTGTACGGTATATCAATGATTCAATGCTGAAAGGTCAAGCATTGTCCAAGAATGTTTTTGCAACAACAAATTCAGAAGAAGTAATTAATTATGTTGCAAGCAATGATAAGGCTATTGGTGTAATCGGTGTGAGTTGGGTAGCAGATCATGCAGATTCAACTACAGAATTGTTTTTGCAAAAAGTTCAAGTTGCTGGAATTTGGCCAGATAATGATTCTATCATGGATTATATCAGACCATACCAAGCCTATATTGGCCTGAAATCATATCCTTGTACCAGAAACTTTTACTTTATTTCAAAAGAATCATGGACTGGTTTAGGAACTGGATTAGTTAATTATCTTTGTCGCGATGGTCAATTGGTTTTTAAACAGGCAAAAATGTTCCCTTTACAAGTCAATGTATTGCTTAGAGAAGCAAATGTCAATCAATAAGAAGCGTTAAAGTATTCATTAAATAACAACTGAATTACATTCAACAAACAAAATAATTCTATGTTTATGCCTTGAAATAAACTTTATGATTTTAATAAAGTCTATTGAAGCCTTTAAACAAATTTTAAACATGAAAAACACAAATATCAAAAGGGCTCTTTTAATTTTAGCCCTAAGCTCTAGCTCAACATTATTTGCACAATCTATCGAGGAAGCCATTAAAATGTATCATTACGATAGATTTTCTACTGCAAAAGGCATGTTAGAACCTATGTCTGCAACCAATCCATTAGCAAATTATTACTTAGGTCTTTGTGAACTTGGACTTGAAAATAAAGAAGCAGCCAAAACAATTTTCCAAAAGTATCCAGATGATGCAGCCAATTCTGCTGGGATTGCTCGTGTTATGATACTTGAAAATAAAATTCCTGAGGCAAATAGCATGCTTACTAAAGTAGCCTCTAAAGCCAAGAAGAAGGATTTTTTACCGCTTCAATATGCCGCAGATGCTATCACTTACACAGAAGGCGGAGACCCTAACATGGCAATTGGTTGGTATAAAAAAGCTATGGAGACCCAACGAACTGGTGATTTACATCTAGGTCTTGCTGATGCTTATAGAAAAATACAAGGTGGTGGAGGTAATGCCATGAATAATTATGAGTATGCAGAAGAGTTTCCAGAAACTAAATCTGCTGCTAATTATAAAATGGGTAATTTGTGGTATGCTGCTAAAAATTACGATAGTGCTTTAGTAAAGTATGCAAAATCGGCTTCCTTAGATCAAACAAACCCTTTGCCTTATAACGATTTGGCTAATGCTTATTACAAGATTAATAAATTTAATTTAGCCAAAGAGAATATTGAAAAATATTTAAAACTATCTGATAATTCTATTGATGATCAAATCAAGTATGCGAACATTCTTTATTTAGCTAAAGATTACACTGGGGCTATTCAAAAAATGACAGATTTAATTCAAAAAGGAGCAGAAAGACCTTATATGTATAGAGTATTAGGTTTTAGTCAGTACGAACTAAAAGATTATGGAAATGCATTATTAAACATGGATAAATTATTTGCCAAGCAAGATCCAAAGAAAATTATCCCACAGGATTACATGTATTATGGGAA
>JAGNOY010000253.1 GCA_017989935.1 Chitinophagaceae bacterium | reverse complement strand
TCTGGGGTTAATTTATTTAATGCTTTTTCCACAGAAGTATATCCGCCATGTGCCCTATAGGCTTCAAAAAAACGGATACCGGGCACTTTGTCATTTGCTAAAAGGAGTCTTATACTAGCCATAGGGCGCAAAATTCGTGTTTATAATTAGTTTTATCAAATTTGAATTACATTTTTTATCTCAATCTATCTGAATCACGAATGAGCTTTTCATCGGCCTTGATGCCCATGATAGCCAATCCTATAAAAAGGATACTCAATACAGGAAGTAAAATACCAAGATAAAGATCTGGGCCAAGCACACCAACCACAAGTTTTTTAGTAGGATCACTCAATTGAGCATCATAAAGCATGTAACATAAATTGATTACTTGAAGGATGATCGCCACCCAACATAAGGTAATTTGTTTAGTACGTTGTTTGAATTGAAAAATGATAAACAAGGTAAAGACTACATTAAAAATAGTCGAACCCATCAATATAGAATTTTGTCTGGCATTGAGTTGCGTCATAGTCCCTGATAAGTCGTCATTCACATGCTGAATACCATAGCTAGAGAAAAAAATGCCTAAAGAAATTATCGCAGATATGAGTAACCAAAGACTTTGTTTCCGTTGAATCATGGTGAAAATTTTGTGCAAGATATTCTTTTTCTTGAAGTGAAAAAACAGTGATGTCAAAATGTTCTGCTGTTAGACTTCATGTAGCTTCGAATACCCATTTCAATGAGTAGAATTTCACTTGACTGTATTGCGGCAAGGATAGTAGTGGAAAGCCCGGACTGCGCGCCTCGCGTGGGAGGACTTGGAACGAATAGCCTGTGTGCCGCCCAGAAGAAGGCGTTGGATAAAAGAAATGAAATACCCAAAAGATGGTATGGCAGAGTTAAATGCTTAGTTTACATTTGCCTCAAATTTAAATACATGAAAACAATGAAATTATTAGCCTTGGCTTGCCTGATGGTATTCACACAACAAGGATTTGCTCAAAAAATGAACTGGGAATCAGGAGAAGAATTAGCTTTTCTTAAAGGTGAAAAGACGATTTTAGTTGAATATGATTTTACGAATATGATAGTGGGCGAAACCACTGAAGCTGAGTTTTTAGAAGCTAAATCAAAAGAAATCAATGAAGACAAACCAGGAAAAGGTGAAGAGTTTGTAAAACATTGGCATGAGGCAAAAGAAACAAAATACCCAAAGCAATTTGAAGAAAATTTCAATAATGAATTGAAAAAAGAAGATTTGAAAGCAAGAAAAAATTCGGAATCAAAATATACCATACTTGTTGTTACAAATAATATTAAAACAGGTAAAGGAAGTGCATGGAGAAACAAGCCAGCCGAAATTGATTTTACTATCAGCATTGTAGAAACTGCCAATAAAAGCAATGTATTAGCAAAAGCGACGATGGAAAATGTAAAAGGACTCGTGCAAGCGCCTAAAGGATCAGGCTTTATTCCTGGAGATGCAGGAAGAGTTGTTCGTGGGGCAGCTTATATGTCTAATTTTGAAGTAACTAACCGAATTGCTGAAAGCTATCAACAAGTTGCTGAAGCCTTAGCCAAACAAATTCGCAAGAAAATGTAATTGTATAAATCAAAGTTTGAAGCCCTGCAAATTGCGGGGCTTTTTTATTGAATGATAATTTTTTGGTATTGATTCATGCTATTTCTAATAAAATAAATTCCTGCAATTAAATTTAAATCATTCATGACTCTTCCTGACAAATCAAAAATTTTATATTCATACATTGAATGAATTTGCAAAGGAACACCGCTAGGGCAGGGATTGGGAAAAACCAAAAGGGCATTTTTCAAGACACTTTTTTCTCTGAATTCATCGACGGGAAATTCATAAAAGGTCAGGGCGCCTATGCCTCTATCATTGTAAATATATGGTCCTTCGTAATTCATGGAGTTTTGGTGGTAGCCATATTCAGGCGTGTAACTTATTTTCTTAAAGGCATAGTCAAAATATAGGTTCAGAAACAAGGTATCTTGTTGAATATGCAAATCTTGTACCAACCGCTTGCCACCTTGCTCATTAAAGAAATAATCCTTCAACATAAATTGTTTATACTGGGTGTCCATCAATATGGGCTGATCAAAAACTAAGGCCAATTGATTAGGTTGAAGATATATTGCCCTTAAAATATTAGGGGCATAATGATTGGGTTCAATGGGCATTTGGTATAAATCGTGTGTTATCAAGGGCATAAGCCTGTCACTTAGTTTTTTATATCCAGTTGAATCGTAGTGACAACCGTCGGTTACTATATTCATGGTAGACAAAATTTGAATATGTCCCGGATCTAAGGCAAATAGGTTTCTTTGTTCTTCTCGCAATATAGAAGTGCTAAAATTGTCGCACCCATGATGAATTTGAAAAACATAAACTTCTTTGAGTGAAGTATAATCTTGCTTCCAAGCCTGATAAAGCTGTGCAAATTGAGTCGTATAATAAGTAGGATAGATATTGTGCTCAGATTCACCTTGGTACCAAACAATGGCATGAATTGCATCTTTGATTGTAGGTTTTTGAGCTCTAAATAGTAAGCGATTGTAGATGTTTTGCCAATCGGATGGATTCGTTTTATTCGGCTGATGTTGATTAATTCGTGTGCCTCCCTCAGCGCCGTTTAACACACTAATCGGAATACCTGTTGTTTTTACTAAGGAATCTGCAAGGTGGTAACCCAAATAACCAATATAACCATGGGTATTGGTTTCGTCGTACAAGGCTTCACCTAAGCTCCAAGTGGTATCTTGGTCAAAGTTTGAGCTTTTGTCGGAAAAAGGCTTTCCAAAGCTTCGCACAAATTGATGTATTGGTTGATATGCCCCTTCATGTTTCTTTACAACAGCAAAGGCGTTAGATTGACCACAAATAAGAATAGCATCACCACAACATACATGTGAGATGATAGACATAGTATCAATATGGCCCGCCTTATTATTCAAGAAAATAAATTGATAGTCTATCAATCCAGCTTTAATTTGAAAGGTAAAATTAAATGGCTTGATCGAATCATGATTTGAAAATTTTTCGATTAAGGTATCCGTATTACCCTCGGAGGTTTTGATAAGTAAGATCAAGGAATCTGATTCAGTATTCAATAATTGTCCTATCATTTTTACTTCACTACTATTTGTTTCGTTCCTCGGAAATAGTTGATAATCTTGGGGTTTTTGATGCCATACTAATTGTGCGCTCAATAAAGAAGGGGGCATGATGAAGATTATGAAGCAACAAAGGAATATTTTGAATAGGGGATTTTTCATTGAAAGGGCATCAGCTGAAAGTCAAAATTAGACTTCTTTTTTTATTTGCAGTTTTGTCTATAAAATATAGTCAGATTTTATGCAAGGTAATTTTTTTTGGGTGGCACACACGCTATCACTCATACGCCGCCCCACGCCAAAGTAACAGCGTGGGTGCGGGGTATTCCGTTCTATCGTTGCCACAATACAACGAAATAAATAGGTTCATAGCAAATTTTAAAATAATGAAGCTTACTATTCGCCTATTTTTTTGATAGGAAGTTTATGGTATTTTCCTAGCGAATAGCTACTTTCGTGTAGTTAATTTACAAGCTTGTTCGAATGAAACAATTCAGTTCGATTCGAAAAACACGGCTTCAATTCTACAAGCTTTAAAAATTTTAAAAATACCTTAATAAAAGAATGATTAATATGGCAAAAGCTAAAAAAACAAAAAAAGATTTTTTCGGTCCATCCAGTATGGATTTTATTCAACAATACTTAAACAATGCTTCACCGACAGGTTTTGAGTCTAGCGGACAAAAGATATGGTTAGAATATTTAAAGCCATATATTGATACACATTTTATTGATAATTATGGAACAGCTGTGGGCGTTATTAATCCTGAATCGCCATATAAAGTAGTCATTGAGGCTCATGCTGATGAAATTAGTTGGTTTGTAAAGTATATCACCAATGATGGGTTTATTCATGTGTGCAGAAATGGAGGCAGTGATCACCAAATAGCCCCTTCAAAAAGAGTGAATATTCATACCAAGAAAGGCATAGTGAGAGGTGTGTTTGGTTGGCCTGCCATTCATGTACGAACTCCTCAAACCGAAAAAAAACCTGAAATCGAAACGATTTGGATAGACGTACATTGTAAGAATAAGAAAGAGGTTGAAG
>JAGNOY010000252.1 GCA_017989935.1 Chitinophagaceae bacterium | reverse complement strand
TGTGCTTTTCTTTTATTAAACTCTTCCCATTCTTCATAAGTACCATCAAATTCTTTTATTTTCCCATCTTCAATTTCCCAAATTTTGTTTGCCACATTTTGTATAAAATAACGATCATGAGAAACAAGCACATAAGTTCCTTCGTACTTATTCAAGGCTTGAATCAGCATATTCACTGAACTAATATCGAGGTGATTGGTAGGCTCATCTAATAATAGGTAATTGGCTTTGCTGATAATAGTTTTTGCCAAAGCTACCCTTGCTTTTTCTCCTCCAGATAATACACGTATTTTTTTAAATACATCATCGCCTTTAAATAAAAAGCAACCCATCAATTCTCTTAATTCTTGCTCTGACTTACCACTACCACAATGCTTCAATTCATCAATGATATCATCGTTCACATTCAGTGCTTCTAATTGATGTTGTGCGTAAAATGAAATATCAATATTATGTCCGGGTATCACTTCACCACCGCACTTTTCTACCCCAGCAATTAATCGAAGTAAGGTTGATTTTCCTTTACCATTGGCACCAATAATGGCGATTTTATCACCACGATTGATTTCCATATTGGCATGTTGTAATATATGAATATCACCATAACTCTTAGATACATCCTTCAGTGTACTCACAATTTTACCTGGTTGAACACCTGCAATAAATCGAAAATTAATTTTAGCTGACTCACTAATCGGTGCTTCAATTTTTTCTAAACGATCTAATTTCTTTACCAAACTTTGCGCTTGCTTTGCCTTAGAAGCTTTGGCTTTAAATCGTTCTATAAATCTTTCTTGCTGACCAATAAACTCTTGTTGGTTTTCATATTCCCTTTGTTGAAATTCCGTTCGGATTTCTTTTTCTTGTTCGTAATAAGAATAATCTCCAGTATAATGATTTAATGTTTGTTGAGAAATCTCTACGATTTTTGTCACCATGCGATCTAAAAAGTAGCGATCATGAGACACAATAATTACAGTACCTGGATAATTCATTAAGTATCGCTCAATCCATTCAATAGAAGGTAAATCCAAGTGATTGGTAGGCTCATCCAGTAAAAGAATATCAGGATTTTGCAAGATCATTTTGGCTAAAATAACCCGCATACGCCAACCTCCAGAAAATTCGGTAAAGCCTCGACTCAGATCAGCTGTTTTAAAACCAAGTCCTTCCAAGACCTCAGCAGCCTTGTATTCCATCTCGTAGCCACCTGCTAAATCAAAATCGTGATGCAGATCAGCAAGCTTATGTAGCTTCTTTTCATCTTCACTTACCTCTAATTCGATTTCAAGTTTTTTGATTTCTTTTTCAATTTCTAAAGCCTTAGCATAAGCGCCTTTGGCCACTTCAAGGATAGATTCATCTGTTTCAAGACTTTGCAAATCTTGATGAAAATAACCTATAGACAATGTTTTACTGCGATTAACTTGCCCTTCCGAGACCGAATATTCGCCAATTAAAATTTTTAAAAGTGTAGACTTCCCTGTTCCATTTGGGCCAATGAGTCCTATTCTTTCGTTTGGGTAAATATGCCAAGAGGCATTGTCTAGAATTTTTCTTGCACCAAATTCGAAGGTGATATTGTTGAGTGATAATAACATGAATCGTATAAAATGCAAAAATGAATGTTTTATCCATTAAATTCTATATTTTTTAGACTATTTTTACCCCGCATGAAAAATACTGGACTTCTTAGTTTCTTATTTCTTTGTCTTTCTTGTTCACAAGAAAAGCTAGTTATTGAACCTGAACAAAATCCATTTGCTGTGATGCCAAGTTCATTTAAGTCTCATGTATTGATAGAAAATATTGAAGGCGAGAATAATTCAGATTGTGTTGATGCCTCTGTGTTATTAGACCAATTTAAAAATCAATATTATAAACAACTGACTTTAGCTTCGATTCATCAAAATGATTGGTTAGAAATTCCATATGGGAAAGACCTTGAAGAGCAATTAGGTGGCGTGGTTAGTTATCCAAGAGCATCTATACAACGGATGCTAGGAAATAATACTGTGAATAAACTTGATGATAATTATGTGTGGTTATCCCAACCTAATTGGTACAAGCATCTGCAACAATCACTATTAAATACTCCACCATTAGCCATATCCTTGGAAAGTAGTTTTACAAACGCGCAATTTGGGAACTTACATGTGTATATAGCCCATAAAACAACCCTGCCAGCAAATGCGCGATTACAAGTTTATATCGTTGAAGACAATTTGCCAGCAGTGTTTCAATTAGGTGCCAATTCGAACTATATACATCAACATGTAGTTAGAGAAGTCATTTCAGACTATAAAGGCGACCCAATTCTGAGTGAAGATGGAGAAAATGAAGAAGGGATTAAGAAAATAAGTTATACAAATATTCCTTTACAAGGCTATCAACTCAATCATATCAAGTTTGTTGCCTTTATTTATACCTATAGTGCCGACTTCAGAAAAAAGCAAATTCTCAATGTGCAAGAGGTGAATATAGGTGGTAATAAATACTGGGATTAAGGATTTAATGTCGCTAAACGACAATCACGAACACTTTCCTACTTCCTACTCAACACAATACTACAAGCGGAAGATGTATGTGCATTCGAATCTCTGGCTGTTAAATACACGTTGATGAAATTACCACTGATATTGCCTGAACCACTTAAATATAAATTACCGCAACTATTTTGTAAAGGAATACTAAAACTCGTTTTTTCTAAATTGATATTGGCATTGATAGGTGCTGTTGGACAAAATGTACCTAAATTATAAAACTTCAATTTGTAAGCATAATCTGCCACAGCGCCAACTTGCACATCATAATAAATATCTGTGCCAGTATAACATTCATCAGCAGCAGTATAACTTCCAATGAATTTATCACTCCAACGAGTTTGACATTTATCTCCTTCAAAGCCTTGTGGACAATAACAAAGTCCATCTTTACAACTGCCACCATTTAAGCATATTACATTATCGCAAGGCCTAATCAAGGTTGTATTGTTATACTTTGTTTTGCTCTTGTCGCAAGAACTCCAAATAGCCATACCGAAAAATAAAAGTGTGCAACAAATAGTGCCTGTGATAATGCGAAACTGATTCATTGGCTAAAGGTAAATCCAAAATTTCTAATCTCAAAATTGTGTTGCTTTCTTGGCCATATCTTTTACAAGGGCACTAATCTTAGATATTTAATTATATTCTCACACCATAAATATTTAAAATATTCTCAAACGCTCATATACATGGCATTATTTTTGATATGTAGAGAACTAATTATCATTAAAATTAAACCATATCAGTTTGTACGAAGTGTTGCTTTATTTCCTATAAAGTACTTTCTAGTACTATGTGCCTTTTGTTGCTTTACACAAGTTCAAGCACAAAAATATACAGGTACAGGTGATAGCATTCCTGAATTAGCCAATTACTTGGTTTTACAAATTACTGTCAATGACTTGCCAAACCATCATCTTAATGGCCATTTTGGGTTACAATCTGTAGGAATAAATATCGCACACCCCTATATTGAAAATCTTGAAGCCTTTTTATTAGCACCCGATGGCACCAAAGTGCGCTTATTTACGAATGCAGGCGGAAATGGCAAAAATTTTACAGAAACAATCATTACAGATACGGCTGCTTTATCAATTCAAGAAAATAAATTAGCGCCTTATTCAGGTAGTTTTAAACCACAAGACAAACTAGGAAATGTAAATAATTATCAGCTTGCTAATGGCAATTGGCTTCTATATATTAAAGATGTGGCCGAACATGATCGTGGCAAAGTGATTAATTGGTCATTGCAGTTTGGAACAAACACGAGCAAACCAGATTCAATTCAAAGCTCATTACCTCTTGTTTTAATCAATACATACAACCAAACCATCCTCAACGATCAAAAAATTCAGGCAAATTTACGTGTAATTCCAACAAGTGGCGGGCTTGCAAATCTTGCTGATTCAATTTCAGAATTTAATGGAAAAATTGAAATTGCCAAAAGAGGTTGGTTTTCTGCAAGCCTACCACAAGAGTCATATAATATTGGCCTCCTTACCCAGTTACAAAAAGATACTTCTGTGGCGCTTTTAGGCATGCCCGAAGAAAACGATTGGCAATTGAATGCCCTCTATAACGATAAATCTTTGATTCGTAACCCGCTTATGTATGGGCTTTTTCAACAAATGGGACAT